>CAZGNO010000020.1:12258-53713 GCA_964527785.1 uncultured Chitinophagaceae bacterium | reverse complement strand
TTTGGATTGCAAAATAAGTAGAATTTATGTCCAGGCATTTAGGGGGCTGCGACAATTTCAATTCGTGACTTTATAAATCCATTGCAAAAAAATCCCGACAGATTCCTCTGTCGGGATTAATTTTCTATCGGTTAACATACTGATTGTAAACTACAAATGTTACTACCGTATTTCAATAGGAATCATTTGCTTATCTGAGCCGACATAAAGTGTTAAATAATAATGACCGGCTGGTAAATGTTCGCAACTGAAATGAACAGAATGGCTTCCTGATGATCGCTGACCTTCAATTACCGATTTTGCTTCTTTACCAAGTAGATCAAAGAGTTTCATTCGTATATAGGCGTACTTGTTGAGCGAAAACTGAACTGTTCCGTCAGATGTGAGAGGATTGGGATATACACGTAGTTTAAATTCATCTTTTTCTTGACTATATATACCATTTGCACCGGTTGTAAAGTTCCACTTTGAGGAGAATGTACCTTCTTGATCACCTTTAATAGAGCTTACTCTCCAATAATACCTTTTTTGCAATTCAAGACCGGGAATATCTAGTGAAGCCCCTT
Organism: uncultured Chitinophagaceae bacterium; assembly: GCA_964527785.1. Taxonomy (GTDB): domain Bacteria; phylum Bacteroidota; class Ignavibacteria; order Kapaibacteriales; family UBA961; genus JADJXV01. Next base: position 53,147 of record CAZGNO010000020.1, on the reverse strand, counting down.
GTACATTCTTTTGGTCAAATACAAGGGATGAAAAACCCAAATTCAACGCAACTTGCACATGGTATCCGGTAGCTCCTAAAGATTCATTCCAACTCACTTTCACAGGTGTACCCAATCCGACTGTTCCGGATGACGGGGAAATTAACAAAGGAGATGCAACGGCAGTAGTAAATTTCCTAGTCTCCGAGAATGCACTAGCACCTCCCGAACTAAAGGCGCGAACACGCCAATAGTAGGTTTTTAAACCTTGTGCTAAGTTACCTATTTCATAGCTTGTTGTTTTGAGTCCGTTCTGCTCAGCAAATATCGTTGAAAAATCATCAATTTCAGATACTTGAATCTGATAGCCGCCTGCACCCGCAGATGAGTTCCAAACCAGCATTTGCGTTGGGAACACGTTGGATGTATCATTCATTGGTGAAACCAGTGTAGGTACGGCAGGTGGAAGGGGCGACTGAGTAACAGTAGCACTAAATACACCATTCCCGTGAGTTGCAGCCACAACCATTCCGTCGGAATTGCGTGCGTCTATCATATCCACCACTACATTACCTATAGTTTCTGCACCTTCTTGCTCCCAAATAGTATTTGCTCCATTCAAATATGCAGTTGAGTATAAACCGGTGCTTGCCCCGACATAGTATATGTTTGTACCGCCTACAGTTAAAATTCTTACCCATCTACACGACGGACCACTACCCGAACCGTCCGATCTCTGTTCCAAATTACCTGAAACTGCTTTCCATGATGTGCCGCCGTCTGTAGTTTCATATAAACTAATGACACTATAATTAGAAAATACTACAATTGCATGATTAGCATCTGCCTCATCCACCTCAACACAGCTCACATATCCGCCTTTTGGAAATGATGTACCTGTAATTTCTTTGGGTGTGGAAGTAACATCCGAAGCATTATCCAATCTATACACTTTACCATGAATCGTACCATAATAGAGACGCGAAGCGGGAGTCTTTGAAATTCCAAGTGCAGAAATACTATCGGCTGGGAGAAACGTTGGAAGCATAGCATCCCAATTTATCAACGTAGTATCCCATTTGCCGAACGGCATCTCGGTAAGGTTACGGTTACGCCATATCTGTGAACCTGCAGCTAAGTACATTACTTTGTCATCGTTCTTATCCAAAATAAAGGGGGCAATAAATAAATACCCTTGCGCTCCGCTTGGGTCAATGCGCCCTTTTTGAATAATTGTCCCGGCACTGTCCAGTAAAAATCTTCCGACTCGACCTTGCTGACGGGACATATAGTAATTTCCGCCGGAAGCAATTGCACAATACGAACCGTCGCCAAGTCCCGGCTGTACCCATTCGGCATTTGTTTGTGTGGAATTGACAAAGAATGTACCGTTATCTTGTAAACCGCCTACTATAATATTATTTGATTGAACTGAATGGTCAAGAGCAACTGTATAGAATTGTGTGGTTAAATACCCGTTATTAAGCGAAGACCAAACGGGTGCAGCCACCGTATTATCACTACACTTCCACAACCCGCCGTCATTTGCAGAAATCATTATATTAGGATTGCTGCGTGAGAAAATCAGTTCATGTTGGTCAGGGTGTTGATTGGCATAGAGCTCGTAATCAGGGCGGGTTGTACCGGGTTTGTATCCGCCTATCCATGTGGTTGATGTAGTTGAAGTGAATCCGTCGGTTGAACAGTATAAGTTTGTTCCGCCAACAAATACTATGTTGGGATTGTTTGGCTTTACGCGTACAAATAAATCGTATGAACCTTGAGAGAAGAAATCTCCAAATTCTCCACCGAACGCAGGTAAATTTTGTGAGCGGTTCTCCCACTTTCCCCCTACTCCCGACCCGTCCAGAGCAATATAGGTGTATTTCCAAAGAGTATTCCAGTCTGTTCGCTGCTCGAATCCAAGTCCACGCAGCCCCGAACCGGGTGTGTTCGCCAGAAAATAGACCTGACTTTCATCAGACGGTGCAATTCCGATTGAAATTCGATTGCAAGTATCAGGGAAATCTTTGGGTGTAATATTAGCCCAGGTTACTCCATCTGTTGAGCGGAATATTCCTTTAACAGATGATTTTTGCGCACCGCCACCGGTGTTGCTCATGGCTGCATACATAATACCTGTTGATGATATTTCAATATCTGTAAAGAGTGAATAATTGTTACCTAAGTTTCCAAGTACAGCTTTCCAAGTACCCCCGCCGTCAGTTGAGCGGAAAATGGCTCCTAACGATGTTGTAGCATACACTTCGTCCTGAGAAAGATTATTTGGATTTGTTGCTACCTTCCATACATATTCAAATGCTCCGTCCCATGTTTCGGGTGTATTGGAAGAAGTTGCTTTCAGAGTTTGCCATGATAATCCTCCGTCGGTTGATTTTAATAGACCGTCGCCATTCAATCGCGAAGAATTACCCCATATTTCACCTGTCCCGCAATACCATACATTACGTTTGCCTGTTCTTGTATCTTGGGCAATTGTTGTTACTGATTTTAACTGCGCAGGAGCGAATGTTTGCGACCAATGCGCTCCTCCATCAGTCGAACGCCATATTCCACCTGAGATTCCTCCGGCGAGCATGGTATTTTCATTGTCAATATCAATAGCAACTGCTCTTGTGCGACCTCCCACATTCCAAGGTCCTCGTTGAGTCCACGAAGAAGAAAGTGCAGTCGCCGATTTTGACCCGTCATCCTTACGTGGCAATGTTGCTGCAAATGCCAATTCGTCACGGTGAATATTATCGGGTATTTTTCCGGTCGCAGGGTCGCGAAGGCGCATTAATTCCCATTTTGATCGGGCATTGGCTTCATTTGAATAGCCGTCGGAGGATGATAGGGGATTACTTGAAAATTGCAGAAGCAAACCATAGCTTAGCCCGGCAGTAAGAACAATTCCTGAAATGATATAACGAAGTTTCATAAGGCAAATCAAAATCTGGATACACATTGAATATCCTCAAATTTAAGTATTTGACTTGGTATATTTGCCAGAAAATAAACGTGAGGTGGAGCTTTTGAGAAATTTACAGATAAACTAATGTAAAACGTACTCTAATTGCAGGTTTAACAGGGGAAAGAGGATAGGATTCTGAGAAGAGGGATGTATTAAGTTCAGTTTAATGATGTGCTTTAAAGAGTAGCAGTGTTTTTATAATTGATGTTATGCAAGACAAGATAGCATTATATACAGGATTAAAATTATTTAGTTCCGTAGGAACGTCATATCGGTAGAAACTGGTTGATTGACTTTGACAGAGTTCCGTAGGAACGTCATATCGGTTGAATACATAGAAACTGCACATAAGTAGAATCCGTCAGGCAAATATCTATAACCGATATGTCATCCCTATGGGATTTCGGTATTAAAGGGATTCAATCTTCTACCGATATGCCATCCCTATCGGGATTTAATACATACAGCCTAATCGCTAATTTTCAAATTATACTAATTGTTGCGTAACATCAGTTTATAAGTAAAATTAATTCAAATGTACGCAAACTAAAGATGCCTCACCGAAAAAACTCGGTGAGGCATCTTTATATTTCTTTTCTATTGTGTTTGTAATTACACGATAGGATATACCGAAACCTTTGTACGGTATTTATCTTTGCGTTCGAATTTTACTGAACCGTCAACGAGAGCAAAAATTGTATAGTCTTTTCCTAAGCCGGTACCGTTACCGATATGGAAATGAGTACCGTTTTGACGAATAATAATATTTCCGGCTTTTACAACTTCGCCACCAAATTTTTTAACACCAAGACGCTGGGCATTAGAATCGCGTCCGTTTTTGGTAGACCCGCCACCTTTTTTATGTGCCATGATAATTCTCCAAGTAATTTGATAAGTAAATTTTTTCTTCCGTTGGAATCAAAATATTCGCAATTCTATAGTGATAGAATCTTAGAGCTGAATATTGTTGATTTGAATTTGGGTATATTTTTGGCGATGACCATTCATTTTTTGATACCCTTTGCGGCGTTTTTTGTGAAACACCAATACTTTATCGCCTTTGCCATGTCCCACAATAGTAGCACTTACAGTGCCCTTTATGTACGGAGCACCGATTGAAGGGCTGTTTTCATTGCCGCCGGCTAGGATGTTTGTAAATTCAACCGTTGCGCCAATTTCACCTTCAAGTCTTGCTACGGTAAGTACTTGTGCAGGACGCACATTGTATTGTTCTTTTGAGATTTCGACAACTGCAAACATGGTTATTATCCAAAAAATGAGATAAGTTCAAAACTGTGAGCCACAAATATATGTTTTTTAGTTAAATCTGCCAAAAAATGAATGTAAAATCTTTGAAATTTCTTAAAATTATTATTGAGATGTATGGGGATTACCCTGTTTTTACAATGAAGAAAGGGCACATTTTGCAGCTTTTACCCCGCTTTGGGCAGCACCTTCGAGCGTAGCAGGGAGCGAAGTATCTGTCCAATCTCCTGCAAGAAACAGGTTGGGTATAAATGTTTCAGCTGGAAGTCGTCTGTTTCCCATTGCAGGGGTAGCAAGAAAAGTAGCCGATTTTTCCTTGATAACTTTCCATGAGAGTAATTGTGCATCTGTCGCTTTTGGGAAAGCACGTTTTAATTCTTCTACGCAGAGCAGAACTACTTGTTCAGGGTGTATATCTACAAGTTCATCGCCTGCGCTGACTGTTAATGATATATGACCCGGAAATTTTGTTCTAAGTAGCGGTTCTGCCTTGGCAATTTTCCTTCGATTAAATATCCACTGTGTCTTCGTGCCGAGCATTGCAGCAAAATCTATATCACACCAATCGCGGTCGAACCATAGATACACTGAGACAATAGGTGAGAATTGGTATTCATGTAAGGCATCAAATTTTGGATGAGATTGTAATTCTTGTGGAAGAATTCGCAAAAGCTGTTTGGGCGGGAGTGCGGCAATGATAGTTTTTGCAGTCAGTTCTTCACCGCCGGAAGTAATAACTCTGCTTATAATTCCTTCATTGATTTCCATGGAGTGAACTGAAGTGCCGAGCATCAACTTACCGCCATGATTCTCCAGCCAATCCGGGAAGGGGGCGAATAATGACGACAATCCTAAAGAAGGAATAAGAATCTGTGAAGCGGTACGTCCGCCAAAAAAAGCACGTTTTAATACCTCAACAAGAAGTGAAGCTGCTGCTTGATGAGGAGTAGAATTGAGGGTGGCAAGGATAATCGGCTCCCAAAACCGCTCGATAATTTCTACCGGTTGCCGATGTTTTTCTAAAAATTTTTGGGCTGTTAGATTTTCAGTTTTTACTCTCCCAGCTTGCAGGAGGACTGCAAACTGAATTGCCCTCAATTTTGATCTCCAAGAAATATTTTGAAGGTTGAGTATTCCTAATGCCACACCTAATTTCCCGGGTAGAATGGATGTGTTCAGGAGGTCGCGCCGTCCGTCAGAATCTATGAAATTTACAGATAAAGCATTCTGCCTAGTGAGTAGACAATCGGTTTTAAGTTCTTTAAAAACATATAGTAACGATGTGTAACACCCCATTAATATATGTTGCCCGTTGTCAATTGTTTCACCGGTAGCTGTATCTTCAAATGAGCGGGCACGCCCACCCAAATAGCTTTTGGATTCTAGCACAAGGACACGTTTTTTTGCTTTGGACAGTTCGACTGCGGCAGTAATTCCTGCTGTACCTGCTCCAATAATAATACAGTCATATCCGTCGTTTTGCATGGAAAGATTTTGTGAAATTGGTAATCCCAAAACAGATAATTAACAGTAAATCGAAGTTAATTTCAACAAATTTATTCATTTTCACCGAAAACATCGTTATTTTTGCAATCTGAAAAAAGCGGATGTGGCGAAATTGGCAGACGCACTAGACTTAGGATCTAGCGTGGAAACACATGGGAGTTCGACCCTCCCCATCCGCACTCATACCCTGTATGGCTTCCTTTCTGTTTAAAGATAACTATAATCAGCAAGACGATAACTACTACTTTCAGCAAACTCAATAAAAGGATTTTTGTTTGGAAACGAATTATATTACACTTGATCCCTGTACTCAAGAAGTTGAGATTTCCCTCGCTAATCACGAACTCCAACCCCACTACAGTAAAGCATACACTGAAGCTGCAAAGAATATCGAAGTTCCCGGATTTCGTAAAGGTAAAGTTCCACTCCCAATTATAAAGCAACGTTTCGGTCGTTCGATTGAAGCGGACTCATTGGAGCAAATAGCTAACGAGGAGTTCACAACAATTGCGCGACGTGATAACCTGCGGGTATTGGGTAATCCGTCTTTACGTGATATTCGCAAAGATCCAAATGGTGTTGTCTTCGTGATTCGCTACGAAATTATTCCTGATTTTACCCTAGGCGAGTATAAAAATCTTAATCTGGTAACACCTCAATATACTATAACAGATGAGGATGTAACTCGTGAAGTAGATGAAATGCTTCTGCGGGCATCCACTCTCGAACCGGCAGAACAAGTAACCGACTATATGCACCTCGTCAAAGTGAAGTTTACTACTCTTGATGATGAAACAAATATGCCGATGTTGTCAGCGAAACCGCATGAACAGGAATTATTCCTTGATAACGATGAGGTTGACGATGATCTTAAATCATCACTTCTCAATACTCGTATTGGTGATACCTTTAATTATGTAGCTCCGGCTGAAGATGAAGAATCGTTGCCACTGAGATATCTATGTACAGTATTAGAAATTCAAAAAGTTGTTGCTGCTGAGTTTACTAATGAGTTTGTTGAAACATTTTCCAAGGGGCGACTTGCAACTACTGAAGAACTACGTGACGAATTGCGTGAATTCATGCAGACGACACATCAAAATAAAGCTCGTGAAGCTCTTGAAAATCAAATATTTGATATACTGGTTGATTCCCATGATTTTGCAGTACCCGAATCACTTATCTATACTGTATCGAAAGCAATGTTCGAGGACTTAAAAGAGCGGTTAGGAAAAGGCAACTCACAAACAAAATCTATGAAGTTCGAGGGAATGAAAGATATTTTCCGCGCTCCCGCTACCCGAAATGCCCGTTGGGAAATTATTTATAACCGTATCATCGAAGAAGAAGCATTGGACGTTACCGACGAAGATTTGAAGGTGTATTTTGATGTCTATAAGCAGCAGGGCGAGAATTTTAACGATGACCAATTACGCGAATATTTCCTCTCCGAACAACGGATTATTGGTCCGATTCTCATGCGCAAAATGTATGACCGAATTATTGAAGAAGCTCTTGTAACAGAAATACCGCTTGAAGAATATTTAAGACAGCAAGAGGAGCAGGATTTATTGCAACAGCAATTTGATGATCTTGACAGCCACGAAGGACACGATCACAGCCACGAAGGACACGATCACAGCCACGAAGGACACGATCACAGCCACGAAGGACACCGTCATTAATTATTATAAATATTAGATAAAGGAGTTGTTTAATGTATAACCAACTTGTTCCGATGGTCGTAGAGCAAACTTCCCGCGGGGAACGTGCATACGACATTTATTCTCGGTTGCTCAAAGAAAGAATAGTTTTTATCGGTACGCCCATAGACGATACCGTTGCAAGTTTGACAATAGCCCAATTACTTTTTCTTGAAAGTGAAGACCCGACCAAAGATATAAACGTATATATAAATTCACCCGGTGGAAGTGTAAGTGCCGGACTTGCGATTTATGATACGATGCAATTTGTTCGACCTGATATTTCAACAATTTGTGTTGGGATGGCAGCTTCAATGGCGCAGGTGCTATTGTGTGCAGGAACAGCAGGGAAAAGATTTGCGCTGCCTAATTCACGGATTATGATGCACCAACCCCTTGGCGGGACGCAAGGGCAAGCAATTGACATTGAAATTTATACAAAGGAAATGCTTCGGATACGTGATTCATTATATTCAATTATTTCCAAGCATTCCGGCAAAGACGTTGCCACGATTCTCAAGGATGCCGACCGTGATAATTATATGGATCCTAAGCAAGCACTTAAATATGGATTGATTGATAGAATTTTAGAACGCAATCCACAAGCTGAAGTAAAAAAATAAGGGTAATCCCTTCTCTAAAAAATAGCAAAAACGAAGGGGCAGGTGAATAACCTGTCCTTTCTTTTTCTCTGAAAAATACTGCAATTGCATTTATGAAAAAAGATAAGTTAGTACCTGACGGACCCGAATGTTCTTTTTGTGGGCGTACATCAAATGAAGTAACCAGTTTCGTTTCCGGTCCGGACGTATATATCTGTGACATTTGTGTGTATAATGCTGCTGATATTTTGAGGCAAGGTGCAAAAACAACTGCTACGAAAGCAGCTAAGAAGGGCAACAAAGTATTACTGAAACCATCACAAATCAAGCAGCATCTCGATGAATATGTAATTGATCAAGACCGCGCAAAAAGGGTACTGTCGGTAGCTGTCTATAATCATTACAAGAGGATTCAAGCAGGTGATTTGCTCGGTTCACTAGTAGATGTAGATATTGAAAAAAGTAATATTCTGCTGGCTGGTCCAACAGGAACCGGTAAAACACTACTTGCTCAAACCCTTGCCCGTATTCTTGATGTACCATTTGCCATAGCAGATGCTACTACAATTACAGAAGCAGGATATGTGGGCGATGATGTTGAAACAGTTCTAGTCAGTTTACTGCAAAATGCTGACTACGACGTGGAGCGTGCCGAACGTGGGATTATTTATATTGATGAAATTGATAAAATCTCCCGCAGAAGTGAGTCTACAAGTATTACGAGAGATGTATCGGGTGAAGGCGTTCAGCAGGCACTGCTCAAAATCTTGGAGGGTACAACTGCAAGTGTGCCGCCTCGCGGTGGACGTAAACACCCCGAGCAGTCGCTTGTATATTTAAATACAAAAAATATCCTCTTTATTTGTGGCGGTGCTTTCGACGGAATTGAAAAAATCATAGCTCGACGGATGAATACAAAAACCATAGGGTTTAATTCAAGTTCTAAAAAAACTGTAGAAGAGGGTTATGAAATTCTAGCCCATTTAGAGCCCGAAGATTTGTTGCATTATGGTTTTATTCCAGAACTTGTAGGGCGGCTCCCGGTTATTGCACCTCTTTCGCCTCTAAGTGATATTGCACTGTTGAATATTCTTACAAATCCTAAAAACGCACTCGTAAAGCAGTATCAAAAATTGTTTCAGATGGAAGGCGTGGAATTGGTATTTCAAAAGGATGCTTTACTTGCAGTTGTAGAAAAAGCCAAAACCCGTAAAACAGGTGCGCGTGGCTTGCGGGCGATTATGGAAGAAGTAATGCTGCCGATGATGTATGAACTTCCGGATAAAAAGAACGTCCGTAAATGTCTTGTTACTAAAAATTCAGTTGAAGCAGGAGCAGAGCCGGTCTTTGAATATGCTGCAGACCATGCACCGGTACGTCAAAATTCCAAGAAAGCTGCCGACACGAATTAACCCCCCAAGAAAGTAATTATGGCAAAACTTACTTCTCTCTCTGATCTGGCTTCGCTACTACCTGATGGTGGTGATAAAAAATCCTCGTCGCCACAACAAAAAATAGGATACAACGGTAAGCCACAGATTCTTAAAGTCGTACTCGATTCCAAAAAACGTCGTGGTAAAACTGTTACTGTTATTTCCGGCTTTCAATCAAATCCAAATGAGTTAGAATCCATCGCACAAACACTCAAGAAAACGTGCGGTACAGGCGGACAAGTACTCGACAATACCATCGAAATACAAGGCGACCACCGGCAGAAAGCAATTGATAAACTCAAATCAATGGGTTTTTCTGTGAAATAATCGTATGCCGCTTAACATACGAATCTTTTAAGTCAATTTTTGCTTCTCAATAGCGTATATGCTATATATATCAAGACTACTGCCTTAAATACCAATTATAAATAGAATACCCCATTAGGTGTTTGTTGAGCCACATCAAACTACAGGTGGGGTTTCTTGTATGAAAAACAGAGGAGAGTTTCATTGCTTTTCCTCCCCCCAAAAACCATAGAGAAGTTTACATTTTTATTACTTACCTGATTAATCGAAATTACCTTAAAATCAACACCAATATATTGAATATCCTCCCAAACCGATACTAAAGAAAGTATTGTATTGAACTTCATTTCTATCCTTAGATTATAGTTACTATATGAAACTTTGTTCGGAAAAAATATGCATCAAGTTTTTTGAATAGAGTGTTATTCAATCTTCAAAATAGAGTAGAAAATAGAGTAACGGACAGGTAAAATCGCATCGTAATTTAGTGACAGAATTTATAGGGAAACTATATTTTGTATGTACACCCACAAGGGTTGAAGATTGATTTTTAATTAAAAATCTCATTCCATACTTCGGTTCCGTGTTCACTCAAATTAACCAATCTTATCATATTCAGAAGGGTTAAACGAATTTTGATGTGAAGATTCCTAGACAATAAAATTGCAGACAAAGGGGAGATGGTTTTTTTTGCGAAATTATGTTTATTGCTTCAATGGTAGGAAGCATTGCAGATTTTTTAATATATTCGTGATTGAAAGCATTTCGATTTTTGGATGTAGTTATACTTGAAATTAAATGTTTCATGGATGGAAATTCTTTCAGGAATTGTCAAGTAAGTGCTTGAAAATATTGAATGATTTAGTATGTACATATCCTAGCTGAGAGTACGTGACCGAAATTACCGTTCGTAGATTACACCAACCCTACACCTCACTAAATTCAGTGAAACAGATAATATATTGAAAATTTTATTGGGTTTAGTAATCGTTTAAAGCTAATTTTATAGTAATTTAAACAGAGTATGACGAACGGTGGAGCGGTAATTAGCGCTCCTGCTTTTCATGTCAATTTTTGACAAAGTATTTTCCAAAAAAAGGAGGCTGTAAAGATTATACCCGATGTCCCAATCAGTAGTATATTGCAACTGTTGTGGTAGCAAATAGAATTATGTCTGTATTTTTTATTAATTTGTATAGGAGCTCAATATGGCAAACGGTAGAATAAGGTTTATTATTATGGATACGACACTTCATCAACCGGTGTCCGGTGTTGTAGTAGATGAAGTGGATGGAAATAACACAATTATTGACAGTGAAACTACTAACTCATCAGGTGTTGCCGATTTCAATTATACAGGGATTAATCCAACCGGAGAAACACATTATTTCCATGTTAATGCTCAAGTTGCCGGTGATGAACAAGCGACTATAAGTGACTCCGTTCCTGAAGTTACAATCAATTATTCGACGTAATTATAGTTTGAAGTGATTAAGGTAATTTTATGAGGTCATCAGTATCTGACAATCTTGCAGAATCTAAAAAATTGCTTCTTATATCTGATTTTGATACCTTAAGCAGAATAACCTATAACGATAAAAAGAACGTAAAAACAAATGATACTCAGTGGCAGGAGTATTATTTGGGATATGCTTTTTTTAGGTTGAGGGATTACCACCGAGCACGTACAGCTTTTCAGAGTGCGCTGTTCCTGTGTAACTCAAAAAACGATGTATGGCTTTCAGCATTGTTGTATCTAAGACTTGCTGAATGCTCAGAATTGATGCAAATGTTGGATGAAACATCATTCTATGCTGAAAAGGCATATGAACTGTTCTCAAATCGAAAAGACAAAATTGGTATGTGCCGTTCTCAGTTTGTACTTGGAACGGCATTTTTAATGATGAACCGACTTGATGAGAGTTTTGAACTACTGACAAGAGCAAATAAAATAGCAAAGAAAATTGACAGTTTAACTTGTGTAAGTATTCTTCATAATATAGGGTTACTATATGATGTAAAAGCGGAAACAGAACTGGCAGTCGAATCATTGATTACCGCATTAAGCTATATTGAGAAGTGTGAGACGATTAATAAAGATCAAGCTAAGATTGCAGTTGAGGGGTATTCGATTGCTACACATACCGGCTATGAACGCACAAGTTATAATTTACAGCGAAACAAAGTTAATATTTACGGTACTCTGTCATCGGTGCTTAGTAATGCCGGTGTCTATGATGAATCATTACGATATGCTGCTCTCGGCATCGAGTTGGTCAAAGAATATTCTTCTCCTTTGCAAATTGCGATGTGGTGTAATAATCTAGCAGTTAATCAATTGGAATTGAATAATTATAAGGATGCCTATGTACTACTGCACGAAGCAGAATCATTAACTGACAGCAATCAACTGCTTGATGTGTGTGGTTATATCGCATTAAATCTTGGTAGGTGTGAGTTAATGAATATGGATACTGACAAGGCATTGATACACTTTGAAACAGCATCGTCTATATTTACACAAACGCAAAATACGGATGAGCAGTTGACTACACTGTACTATAAATCGAAAGTATATAATTCGCAAAATAAAACGGGTTTAGCAAAGCAAATTCTAGAAACAGCGCTTGCTATCGCAAAGAATAATAATTTGCTTTCATTGCATACTCCTTTGCTTATCGAATATGGCTATACAAAGTCGCTTTTAGATGAATCCGATTCTGTAGAAGTGTTAAAAGAAGCAATTGAGATTTCAATGAAATATAAACGCAGAAAAAATTATGTTGATGCACTTTCAGTACTGGCAAGTGTTTACGAGAAAATGGGGAGGGTCGCCGAGTCTTTATCAATATTAAAACAATATGTAAAGGAACATCAGGGATTGTTATCTGATGAATTTACGAATCGTTCGCAAGTGATAGCAACACTATATGGGGTGGAATCATTACGGTACAAGCAGGTTGCCCTCGAGAAGCAGGCAGAACTTGATAAACAGTTGGTAAACCATCTTCAATTTCAACTGACAGTAAGTAATCATTCAATACTTATTCAAATGAATGAACTGAATTCTTTTCGTGCTGATGTATTGGCAATTATCAGGCAGCTGGACAAGCGTGAGGATATCATTCGTAAGTTGAAAATAAAAGTTCGGGAATCACACCTGATGCAGGGAACATGGTCGTCATATCTCGAAACATTTACAAAAGTTCACCCTGACTTTCAAGCAACACTGACAAGCAGATATAGAAATTTAACGAGGATGGAAGTTAAAATTTGTATCCTGATAAAGGCAGGATTAACATCTGAAGAAATAGCGCAAATACTTTCTCTTTCTGCACGTACAATTGAGAATAATCGGCTTAGGATACGAAAAAAACTTGGCTTAGAAGAAAGGGAAAGTCTCAGCAGGTATTTGTTAGGTTTGTAAAAGAGTTATAAGTAGTGGACAGATTAAATTGCTACATTCAGTTTTGTCATGCTGAGTTCCTGATAGTCGCCGAGCCGCCTACAAAACAATGCAATGTCATTGGAATAAAATACTTACGCTTGTCACCCTGAACTCGATTCAGGGTCTATTGCTGTCTAGTCATGCTAATTTCAATGTGCTATTTCGTCTTACACTCGGAGATGCTGAATCAAGTTCAGCATGACAGGACACTAAATTGTACTACCATTTTAAGAGATGTCATTTACAGCGGCAGCGAAGAATCTCCGTGTGCTGCTTAAGTCCAGTTTTTGTGGTGCATTGTTGAGATTCTTCAGTCGAAGACTCCTTCAGAATGACAGCTATTCGAATAATGCGATTATTGTTGTTCCCTTACTTACTTTACTTTCCTACTGCAAGAATAAAAAACTTCAAATATTGTGTTTCGGGCATTCCTACCAAAATCGGGTGGTCGGGTGATTGTCCGCCGCGATAGAGGAGACGAACAGGGATATTCTGCTTGACAGCTTCTGTGTGAATAATCTCCAGCAAGGTCTCTTCGTAGATATGCTGTGAGCAACTTGCCGAAACTAAAAGTCCCCCTTTGGCTAAAAGTTGTAAGGCAAGGCGATTGATTTCCGCGTATCCTTTTTTTGCGGCACCAACATTTTTCTTGCTTTTGGTGAACGATGGCGGGTCTAATATAATACAATCCCACGAGGATTTATTTAGTACTTCTGAGGCGAGATATTCAAATACATCTGCTTTTCGAAATCGTACATTGGTCAGGTTGTTCAGTGAGGCATTCGTTATTGCTGCTGAAATTGCAGACTCTGAGCTGTCAATCCCAAGCACTTCCGTAGCTCCGCCAAGCCCGGCATTCAAAGCAAAACCACCTTGATTACAAAAGCAATCTAAAACACGAAGATTCTTTGAAATTTCTTTTACACGGACACGATTGTGCTTTTGGTCGAGGAAATATCCGGTTTTTTGACCGCCGAGAAGTGAGAGGGAAAGTGTAAGACCATTTTCGATTATCTCAACAGCATCAGGAATTGAACCGTATACTACACCTTCACGCAATTCCAAACCTTCCAATTGGCGCAAATGTGATGTGTTTTTTTCTATAATACCGTGAGTATTCGGGAATAGATGGATTAATGCCTCAATAATATTCTGCAAATGAATATCCATTCCGGCAGAAAGGATTTGTAACGCAAAATAATCACCGAACCTGTCAATGATTACTCCGGGAAGAAAGTCTGATTCACCGAATACAAGCCGATACGACAGCTCGCCAAGCATGATTTTATGACGCAACTGCTCCGCACGTGCTATTCGTTCAATAAAAAAAGCAGTGGAAAGTTCGTGGACTTTCTCGCCCAGAAGCCGTACTGCAATCAATGAATTGGGGTTGTATAATCCGCTCCCGAATGATTTTCCGTTGTGTGAAAATACCTCAACAATACTGCCTGGGGCAAACTGGGGGATTGCCGTAAGTTCATTGCTGAATACCCAAGGATGACCGGATTGAATGCGTCGGTCGTGATGCTTTTTGAGATGAAGAGAGGTCATGCATTCATAAGAAATAAACGCAAAATACGGCAGAAAAGTAAGAAACCCTGAAAAATAATTACTAGTCAACCAACGATGTTACTCGAATTGTAAATGTGGAAAGAGGTATAAGAGGGAAAAATAAATGTTTTACAATGGATTGACTGTTTATTTACTGATAATTACAGGAAGCTTTTGACGTGATACAATGTCTTGATAACAAATCAGGATGGAGAAAAACTGAAGATTGGTTTATTGCTCCTGAGATATACCCAACCTACAAAAGTTTGAAACTAAAAACAATTATACAAGTAATTCAGAATATTTTTTAAAACGATTAATCCTTGTTTGCTCACAATCAGTCATAGGGTTTGTTCGTTCCTGTAATCGGTTTTTTTGTGAATTTGATTTACGAGACATTTTTTTTGTTCCTACTTTAATTTTCGGTACTCTATGAAATTACTCACTCTCATTGTTTGTTTGTTCATTGTTTTTATAAATACAACACTTGCACAACGCAGCACTTCTGTCATCACAGGAATAGTTACCGACTCAACAAATTCTCCTCTCGTTGGTGCTACTGTCGTTATTAACGACCTTTCCGGTAAAACAATAACCGGTGCACGATGCGATTCCAAAGGTAGGTTTTCTATTTCAGATGTCGCGGCTGGTGAATGGAATTTTCAAGCACGTTCCATCGGATATGTACCATTCAACAAGAAAGTCAAAATAAAAGATAATGACACACTTCGACTGGGAGCGTTGCGACTGAAAGGAACCGCAGTTACCACTGATGAAGTGGAGGTTACCGCCCGCGCTTTGCGCGTTGAAATGAAAGGCGACACAATAGACTACAATGCAAGCCAATTCAAAACAGACAAAAATGCTCCTGCAGAAGATTTATTACGAAAACTCCCCGGATTGGAAGTGGAAAACGGGCAAGTAAAAGCTCAAGGCGAACAGGTAAAGCGCGTTCTTGTGGACGGCAAACCTTTTTTCGGGAATGACCCGACAGCAGCAATTAAAAACCTACCTTCTGATGTTATTGACCGCGTTCAGGTATATGACCAAATGAGCGATCAATCGCAATTCACCCGCTTTGATGACGGCGAACGTAATAAAACACTCAATATAGTAACGAAAGCAGACCGACGTACCGGTCAATTTGGGAAAATTTACAGCGGTTATGGTGATCAAGATCGGTATACCGGTGGAGGTAATATAAATGTATTTGGAGGGGATAGACGTATCTCTATTCTTGGCTTGTCGAATAATATCAACCAACAAAATTTCTCTATTGAAGATATACTTGGAGCAACAAGCGGCGGCGGCGGAATGATGGGGCGGATGATGACCACAAATATGCGGACATTCGGTGGAAACATGGGTGGCGGTCGCAGTGGAAGGATGTTCGGCGGCGGCGGGGTAAGTGATTTCTTGGTAAATCAAAGCGATGGTATTACTGCATCACATGGCTTGGGTATCAATTATACCGATCAATGGGGCAAAGGTATTGCAGCTACAGGAAGTTATTTCGTAAACTATTCTGATAATGATGCAACCCAAAATTTGAATCGTCAAAGTTTTATAACCGACACTCTCACGCAAATCAGTCAGCAACTGAACCAAAGCAGTTCACAAAATCTTAACCACAGGTTGAATCTCCGTACTGACATCACCATTGATTCTATGAATTCAATACTGATTACTCCCAGAGCCACGTGGCAATCAAATGACAGGATAACCGCAAGCAACACTACAACTACTTCAAATTCTATTTTGGCTAATAAATCTTTGACTGACAATACTAGTAATTCTATGGGTTACAATATTGGCAGTGACATACTGTACCGTTTGCGTTTTCCGATAGAAGGGAGAACCCTTTCAGCAAATGTTAAATTTAATACCCGCGATAACAGTAGTGACCAGAATAATATATCGAATAATACTTATTTTTTTGAAGACTCATTTATCAATGACTCTCTGCATCAGTCAATTCCTTCCGACAGTAAAGAGCAGATATACGGGGCGAATCTAAATTACACTGAGCCGATTGCAAAAAACCACCAACTTCAATTAGGGTATAATGTTAACACTACTCATAGCACGTCTGACCGTAAAACGTACAGTGAGGATTCAATTACCAATACCCTCACTCAATTGAACACCCGTCTCTCAAATGTTTCTTCAAGTGATTATCTTACCCATCGTCCGAGTATAAGTTACCGATTCTCCATTGTACCGGAGACAGATACATCTCTTAAACAAGATGTCGGTATGAGTACAACCACTATGTTCGGTACAAGGGGAGGAAGCGGTATGGACAGAATGAGCAGAATGATGGGTGGGGCAATTGGAACATGGACATTTAATCTTGGGGTGGATTATCAAAACGCCAACCTAAAAGTGAATCAGGCATTCCCGACTGAATTTGGGAACGAACGAACGTTTAACAATTTATTGCCTTCACTTTCTATTACAACCCGTCCTTCAGCAATGAGTAATGTGAGGTTGAATTACCGCACTTCAACAAATCAGCCCTCAATAAGCCAACTTCAAAACGTAGTGGATAATACCAATCCTCTGCAAATTTCCGTTGGAAATCCAAATCTTGATCAGGAATATACTCACACAGTTTTTGCGAATTACGGTACATTCAACCTCCAAAGCGCAAGCACGTTTTTTACAATGGTTAATGTAAATTTCACACAGAACAGAATTATTACTTCGTCATTTATTGCCGGTCGCGATACAATCATTCAGAATCCGATTACGGGTACACCCGTACCGCTCGGAACAGGTGCCCAGTTCTCCCGTCCAGTGAATGCAAACGGATATTGGAATGCAAATACGTTTATGATGTATAGTTTTCCTATTGAACCGATTTCAGGGTTGAAGCTGAATCTTAATGCTAATGCTGCAGTAAATTATACTCATGATTTGAGCTTGATTAACAATGCCGAAAATGTTGCCAATACATTTATTATTACACCTGCTGTAGGGGTGAGCAGCAATATCAGTGAATATACCGATTTCTCGCTATCTGCGCGTACCGCCTATAATACTGTCAACAATTCTATCCGTCAAGACCTGAACAGCAATTACTACATTCATACGATAACTGCCCGTACTTCATTGATTTCACATGATACTACAGCATTGTGGGATGGCTGGTCGCTTTCGGGTGATTTGAGTTATTCTCTTACAACGGGTCTTTCCGGCAGTGAATATAACAAAGGGATTCCACTCTTGAATATGGGGGTAGGAAAACGGATTTTTGATGGCAGAGGCGAGCTTAAACTATCTGTATTTGATTTGCTTAATCAGAATAATTCTATCGCACGTACTGTAGGCAGCGGATATGTGGAGGATACGCAAACAAATGTTCTGCAACGCTATCTGATGCTGAGCTTTACCTATAATTTGAGAGCTTTTTAGGGGAGTTGAAAAATAAGTGCTTGAATGTAAGAAAACTTACTAGTCAAAAGTGTCGCTCTGAATTCCTGTTGGTCGCTAAGCTAACAATAAAATAATGCAATCAGTTTAAAAATAAAATATTTACGTATGTCGTTCTGAGTTCATAACAGCCGCCCAAAGCCAGCTGCAAAATAATGCAATGACATAAAAAAACAGTTGCCTTCTGTCATTCAGAAGGAGTCCTCGACTGAAGAATCTCAGTTTAATCGAATCTTGAGAATTATATTTTTCTTTATCAACTGAGCTTAACTTCTTCTTTTTTTACTACATTTATTAGTTCTTGAGAATCCCTTAAACCGAGATTCTTCGGTCTAAGAAGCCCTCTGAATGACAAACAGACGTAAGGATGTCATTTAGAGGAGTCCTCTGGGCTGAAGAATCTCCGTTAGAACTTGAAGACCTGCTGAATGGATGTGCTAACGGAGATTCTTTGCTGCGCTGTAAATGACATCTTTTAAAATGATAGTGTAATTTATTGCCAAGTCATGCTGAACTTGTTTCAGCATCTCCGCCATAATGAAGAAAAAGTACATCAAAAATTAGCATGACTAGACAGCAACGGAGACCCTGAATCAAGTTCAGGGTGACAAGCGCAAGTATTTTATTCCAATGTCATTGCATTATTTTGCAGCAGGCATTGGGCGGCTGTCATGAACTCAGAATGACACGACTAATATAACGGACAATATGTTCAGGCACCTAGTTAGTTAAACCTACGGAATATCAACGATACTAACTTCGTCTCCCACTG
This sequence comes from uncultured Chitinophagaceae bacterium, assembly GCA_964527785.1. Lineage (GTDB taxonomy): Bacteria > Bacteroidota > Ignavibacteria > Kapaibacteriales > UBA961 > JADJXV01. The sequence goes on along the minus strand of CAZGNO010000020.1, from coordinate 34,172 downwards.
CTGTTATTGATGCCTCTTTTACAGCAGCGCGCAATTCCTGTATCAGTTCGTCCGGTCGTTTTGATTCGACATAAATAAACGTTGCTTGGTCTCGGTGGCGATACATCCACGATGTTACTATTTGAATTTCATCCACCTCTTCGCGGGAAAGTACACCGGAATCCGGAATGTCCGCTTCGCCGAAATATGCTGTCTCAATCATACTTTCCAGATGCGTCAGTGGAGCTTTGCGTCCTACTTCCTGCTGATAGAACAGTTTCCCTCTGCGAATTAAGAATATTTCGAGCGTTTTGTAATGCTCTTGCATCGGGAGCACGAGGATAACATTATTGTCGGTAACAGCTGTAGAAACTTGCTGTTGCCGTTCAAATAAACGTTTAAGTTCCCCTATGCGATTTCGAAGGAAAATAGCGTGTTCAAAATTTAAATTATCGGCTGCCTCTGCCATCTCTTCTTCCAAATGAGCAATAATCCCGTCAGAAAAACCACTCAAAAAACGCCGCACTTTCTCAACTTCTTTCCAATATTCTTCTTTCGATTCCAGTGCTGCGCACGGAGCACTGCACCGTTTTATTTGATGATAGAAACATGGTTGGGCAGTAGAATTTGGTGATAAGACATCAGCGCACAATCTCAAGGTAAAATTCCGTTGAATAGTTTCGGCTATCTCGCGCGACATTCCGTTCGAGCGAAACGGTCCGAAATATTCTGCACCGTCTGATTGGATTAAATCGCACCACTCTAATCGTGGGAAATCGTCCTGCACAGTAAGCCGTAGAAACGGATAGCGGCGCAACTTTTTGCCGGCAGTATTGAATGGCGGTTTATGCCGTTTAATTTCTTTCGATTCATGCATCAACGCAGAAAGTTCGCTGCCTAATTCCTCCCATTCGATGGAGTGAACATACCGTATCATCTTTGCAATCTTGGGTGGAAGATGAGCCGATGTTTGGAAGTAGCTGCGCACACGGTCTTTCAGCGATTTTGCCTTGCCAATATAAAGCAAATCACCCTTTGCGCCCATCATTTTATAGACTCCGGGAGTGCTTGGAAGTCGTAATAAAAATTCTTCAACACGTTTTTGAATCGTGGCAGTAATTTTCGTTGGCGGCAGACGTTTATTTTGGAATTGGAGAAGCTCACCGAGAGTTTCAAGTTCATATTCCTTTTCGGCTTCCTCCAATAAACATACAAGAAACTTGGCTGTTGCCTTCGCATCGCCGAGTGCGCGGTGCCGATTGCTTATTTCAATGTCAAAATACTGGGCGAGTGCTCCAACGTTCTTTTTTGCTTCTTTTGGAAGAAGACGTTTTGCGAGTTTATAGGTACACAACAGAGCCATATCGGGCTGCTTGAGGTCACATCGCTTTATTGTCTCCTGAACAAACTTCCAGTCGAATTGAACATTGTGAGCTGCAAAGATAGCATCAGGAATTTTAAACAATTCAATAACCTTAGCGAAAACATCATGGGCTTCGGGAGCGTTAAAAACCATTGCATTGGTGATGCCGGTCATGTCCGAAATAAAGGGCGGGATAAATTGATGAGGATTGACAAGAGATGTATATTCTTCGATTATTTCACCACCTCGAACTACCACACACGCAATTTCAGTAATGCGGTTATTAACGGCATCATGTCCTGTTGTTTCCACATCTACAACAACTATAGGTACATCCCAAAACGAATTCATACTCTTGCAAAAGAATTTAGTGACGGTATTCAGACGGCAACTTACCAAATTAGCATTTCATAAGCAACAACCAATTTGAAATTAACGAATGCTTTACGAGTTCATTGCTTCTTTGATTATCATTCGTTATATTGCCCTTGTTATAGAATTGTGATTTTACTCTCTCAATCAAAATCTTCCCATGCTCGAAGAAAACTCTGCTGCGCCTCTCTACGATTCTATACTTGCGCTGCTCGAATCAGATACAAATAACCCGCGTAAGGATTTGTTTGCATTACGTCCGATATTACGGGAATTGCTAGGTCAGCAAACAGCGGGTGAGTTGCAGTTCTTTTCGACACCATTTGCACAGTGGAGTTATATCTGTGACAAATATGCTGTTCCTGCCGGATTATCTGCGGAAATAAATGCTTTCCGTAGGTTTACAGCCCGATTGGCAAAAGACAGGGATTTGAGTTGCACACGAGAAGATGTTCTTGCCGTAGCCAAATCAATCGCCGAGTTGATATTTTTTTTCTCTGCGATAGATATTCCTTCTGAACTTACTGAATATTTTCTCAACGTTCATGCACTGCATACATCTTCAATCCATACTGCAGATACACTGGATTTGATCCGTGTAATTGTCAAATCTTGGAGTGAAATTGAGCAGCATAACGATCGCAAACGCGTAATTCTACATTGTGAAGCCGAAGACTTCGGTTCAGTGAAAATTGCTTTATATGACCGCCACACTGAAATTGCCTCTCTAGTTTGGGCTGGGGCAACACTCCATATTACTGAGCTGCTCCGTGCAAAAAACACTCCTTCGGGTTTTTATTCTACCGGAGCAACTCTTATTGTAATTGAGCCCGATATATTGATTGATGTAACCGATGTTGCCGAGTGTTTCCAACAGAACGGCGCAAACCCTTTACTCTATTTCCTTAAAAAGTTCTCGTCGGGCGATACATCTTACGCTGCTTTTTCAGGGACGCTGGTCAATAATTGCTTTGATGAATTGCTTCATAATCCTGATGCTGATTTTGAGAAAATTTTTCGTTCGGCTCTTGCTGTTAAACCGCTCCAAACGCTCTACGCTTTGGGAGAAAATTCTACAGCTCTCGCAGATTTGTTTGGTTCGGTGCGTGAACAATTTAATGCACTTAGCGCGCTGCTTCCTACGCTTCATTATGATAATTTCAGTATCGAGCCGACGTTTATTTCTCCTCTCTACGGATTGCAGGGACGGCTCGACTTACTGCTTGAATACGACGACCGGAAGCGTAAAACAGTTATTGAGTTAAAATCAGGCAAACCGCCTGCCGCTACTCTTACTTTTACAATGCCCGGTCGTCCGAGCGTTCAAACCGGAATGTGGATTAATCATCTCATTCAAACAACGTGTTATAATCTGCTGCTTGACTCTGCATTCAAAGGAAGAACAGGGGATAGCCAGGTTTTGTATTCCCGTGCATCGGATTTCCCGCTAAGGAATGCACCGAATATTTATCAAAACAAGCAAGATGCGCTCATGCTGCGCAATCGGATTATAGCAATTGAACACGAAATAATTGAAAGAAAATTCTCTTTTCTCAAGAATATTTCGCTTGAAAAGTTTGGAGTAAGACCTGATTTCAAGCAAGATGAAGTAAAGGAATTCTCAAATTTCTATGGGACACTTTCTCCTTTGGAGCGAACATACTTTCAGGCATACTTTTCATTTTTGATGCGAGAGCAATATGCAGGACGAACGGGAACGGAAGGCAACCGCGCCTCGAATGGTTTTGCTTCGCTCTGGCGGGATTCACTTGAGGAAAAGGAGCAATCCTTCGCTGTATTGGCACACTTGGAGCTTTTGCCCGATGAGTCTGATTTTTCTAAGTTTTATCTCACGTTCCTTCGGACGGAAAAGACTGCACAGGTGTCTTCATTTCGTATAGGAGATATCGCAATTCTCTATCCGCTTGGCAACGAAAGTCCTGTTGAAGGGCAGATTATCAAAGCATCAATCCGTGGGTTGTCACCCGAACGGATAACAATCAGTTTGCGGAACAAGCAAATTCACCGTGAGTTTTTCACTGAAACAAAAACATGGGCTATTGAAGGCGACCAAATCGAGAGCGGGTTTATAACACTCTACCGTTCGCTGGTGACTGCGCTCAAATCTCCTCTCCATAAACGTGAGATACTCTTAGGATTGCGTGCCCCTGAGTTTGCCGACTTTCCCGAACTTGATATTCCTAATCTGCATCCTGAACAAAAAAACTTGCTAGCCCGTGCCCTTGCTGCAAAAGATTATTTCCTGCTGCAAGGTCCGCCCGGAACCGGTAAAACTTCCATGATGCTTCGTAATCTTGTGGAGTACCTTTTTAACAAGACAGATGAAACGCTGCTGGTACTTGCATTTACCAATCGTGCTGTGGATGAAATTTGTTTTGCGCTGAAGCGCATCAGCCACGACTTTCCGTTCCTTCGGCTGGGCGGGAAGGAGACGACCGAGCATCCTGATAAGTTGCTCTCTGTAATTGCTCACGAAATATCAATCGAAGAACTAAAAATGCTGCTTGACCAAACGCGGATTATTGTTTCGACTGTTTCGTCGGTGAATTCCAATCCTGAAATACTAAAACTAAAGCGATTCACGACAGCAATAATAGACGAGGCGTCACAGCTATTAGAGCCGCAAATAATTGGTATTCTAGCCGCTGTAGATCGTTTTATTCTTATTGGCGATGAAAAGCAACTTCCTGCGGTTGTCGTTCAAAGTGAACGTGGGGCAGCAGTGCGTAGTGAGCAGCTTTCGGCAATCCATCTAGCGGATTTGCGTATATCGCTGTTCGAGCGTTTGCTTCGGTGCTGTACAGCAAACGGTTGGGATGGCTTCGGTATGCTTACCCGGCAGGCGCGGATGCACCATGATATTCAACGTTTCCCTAGCAAGATGTTCTACGACAGACGCTTAGAGCCGATGAACGACAGGCAGTATTCGGAGCATATAAAACCTGATTCACCGGTTCGTCCTGTGGATGGTGAAGGAGAGATGAACAGCTATTCATTACCACTCGGCATACTAGAAAAACTGAACACCAAGCGCATGATATACATCCCTTCGAATCGTGAACACCGCCCTAAAGTTCACCGTGGGGAAGCGGAGATTGCTGCTGCAATTATCACCCACATTGCAGCATGGTATGGTGATGAATTCTCAGCTTCTACTCTAGGGGTGATTACACCGTTTAGGGCACAGATTGCTGAAATATACACACTGTTGCCACCCGAACTTCGCTCGATTGTTACGATTGACACTGTGGAGCGTTTTCAGGGGAGTGAGCGGGACATTATCATACTTTCGTGTGCAGTGAGCCATGCTGCGCAATTTCGCTCTGCGCAATCATTGGTAGAAATTGGCGAGACGCTTATTGACCGTAAATTGAATGTGGCACTTACCCGTGCGCGGGAACAGTTTATTTTGTTGGGTTGTGAGGAGGTATTGCGCGAGTCGGTGTTGTATCGGGGGCTGCTGGAGGATATAGCGGGGGAATAGATAGGTTCAATTTGTATTTCTATGTATCTATGTGCCTATGTGGTTCAAAATCAAACTCAGAATATTTAACCACATAGGCACATAGTGCACATAGGATGCTATAAACTATTCAGGTAAGCTACTGAACAAATCATTCACGAAAGTTTTCTGACCATTTTTAAATAAATTTACGCAATTAAAATTTACCAAAATTCCTTTGGGAATTTTTAAGAGTTTCATATAGGTGAGTATCTGGGCTTCATGAACAGGAAAAATATTCTCAACAGCTTTTAACTCAATTACAATACAATTTTCAACTAAAAAATCACAGCGCAACTCAGCTTCAATTGTTGCATTTTTATATTGAATAGGTATATTTAGTTCAGACTGAAAAGAGATTCCTTGTTGTGTAAATTCTTGTTTTAAACACTTATGATAAACACTTTCCAAAAGTCCTGCTCCTAGTTCACGATGAACCTCAATGCAAGCACCAATTATTTTATAAGTCAGATTATTAATATATTTTTTTGTCATTGTATTTTATTTTTTTAACCACATAGGCACATAGAACACATACGTTAGATTCATTCCTTCTAATGCGCCTCATCCCAATTCTTCCCAGTCCCCAATTCCACCAGCACAGGAACTTTCCCAAGCGGCAAAGCACTCTCCATACATGATTTAACCAGTGCCGAAAGTTCGTCCATTTCTCCGTCCATCACCTCGAACACCAACTCGTCATGAATTTGCAGGAGCATTTTTGACTTTAAGTTTTTTGCTTTCATTGCCTTGTGAACGGCAATCATTGCAAGTTTCATCATGTCGGCTGCCGTACCCTGTATAGGCATATTGATTGCAGCTCGCTCCGCCGCCTGACGTACGGTTGCATTCTTGCTCGTGATATTGGAGAAGTACCGTCTTCTGCCCAAAAGAGTAGAAACATATCCTTTCTCACGTGCAGATTCTTTGGTGGCTTCGATGTAGTTTTTGATACGCGGGTACTTTTCAAAATACTGGTCAATGATATTTTTCGCTTCCGAACGCGAAATTGAAAGCTGCTGCGAAAGCCCAAAACTTCCTTGCCCGTACATTATCCCGAAATTGACTGTTTTGGCAATGCGTCTTTGCGCGCTCGTTACATCTTTGATTTCAAGTCCAAACAATGCTGCTGCCGTTGCAGTATGAATATCCAAACCGTTTATAAATGCGTTGGTGAGTGTTTCGTCGCCGCAAACATGAGCTATTACACGAAGTTCAATTTGTGAGTAGTCTGCCGAAAGCAGTAATGCACCTTCTGCTTGTGATACAAATGCCTTGCGGATTGACCGACCGATTTCCGATCGTATAGGTATATTCTGTAAGTTCGGTTCGACTGATGAGAGCCGTCCGGTTCCGGCGATTGTTTGATTGTAGGTTGTGTGGATACGTCCTGTTTGCGCGTTCACCATCTTGGGGAGTGACTCAACATAGGTAGATTGCAACTTTTGCAATTGGCGGTGCTCCAATATCATTCCGGCAACCGGATAGCTTTCGGAAAGTTCCGAGAGAACCGAAACATCAGTGCTATATCCGGTCTTGGTTTTTTTACCGGTCGGAATCATCATTTTCTCGAAGAGGATTTCACCGACCTGTTTCGGAGAATCAATATTAAATTCAACTCCTGCTTCATGGAAAATCTTGGTGCGAAGTTCAACTACAGCAATTTTTATCTTCTCGGAAATCACTGAAAGTGCTCCTGTATCAATTGCTATTCCGTTCGATTCCATCTCGGTCAGTACCTCCACAAGCGGGAATTCTACTCGCTCGGCAAATTTCAGCAGACCTTGTTTTGTAAGTTCTGCATGGAGAATGTTACGGAGTTTGAGGGTTACGTCTGCATCTTCTGCAGCATATTCGGCTACCTTTTCCAATGGTACATCACGCATTGAACCTTGCTTCTTCTCGCCAATAAGGTCGCTGATAGGAATCGGAGAATAATTCATCCAGTGACGGGCGAGTGCGTCCATTCCATGCTGCATATCAGGATTAAGAATATAGCTTGCAAGCATTGTATCAAATGTAACAGGCGAAACATTTATTCCGAATCTTTTCAGGATTACGGTGTCGAACTTTGCATTTTGTCCGATTTTCTGCATTGCACCTTCGAGAAACGGTTTCAGGTGAATCAACACAAATTTCAAGGGTAAGCCATGTTCTCCGGTCGGCTGTTCGGGAACTGAAACTTCTTCTTTAGGTGCATCGAACATCGAACCTGTCGTATCAACGGGTTTAGGAGAATCGAACGCCACGGAAAGTGTTTTATCTTCGTTTGTAGCGATATAATATCCGCGTCCCTCACTGGAAGAAAGCGCAATCCCTACAATTGAGCACCTCATAACGTCAAGAGATGTTGTTTCTAGGTCGAACGAGAGAATTTGCGCTACTTGGAGGTCAATCATCATTGCGTTGAGGTCTTCATTAGTGGCTACGAGCTTGTATTCGTGCGGTACATCTCCGATTCTGCGAACGGTAGGTTCTGTAGGCACCCCTTCGGAATCGGTGATTTGTTCCAAAGGTGCAGCTTGGAATGTCCCCCATTTTTTTCGGAGGGAAGTAAAATTCAGCGTAGTGAGGAGAGCATCCAATACTGATTTATCCGGCTCACGTCGGCAGCAATCCTCTAGGGAAATTTCAATGGGGACGTGCTGATGAATTGTTACGAGTTCTTTAGATAGAAACGCCATATCTCGGCTGTCTGCTAATTTTGTTCGTATGGACTCTTTCTCCACTTCGTGCAACCGTTCATATAATTGCTCAAGTGTACCGAATTTTTCGATAAGTGGAAGGGCGGATTTCTCGCCGATACCTTTCACTCCCGGCACATTATCAGACGAATCACCGATCAGTGCCAGATAATCAATGACATTCTCGGGATACACACCGAATTTTTGGAGAACTTCTTCACGTCCGTAAATGTCATATTCACTGGCATCTTTTCCGGGTCGAAGTACATTGATATTGTTACCCACCAGCTGGAAATAATCTTTGTCGGATGTAATACAGAGCACTTCCATACCTTTTTCTGCACCCATTCGCGCGAGTGTGCCTACAATATCGTCTGCTTCAAAACCGGGGAGTTCGATACGGCAAATGCCAAGCGCATCAATAAGTTCTTTAATTCTTCCTAATTGGGGGACTAGTTCTTCGGGAAATGATTGCCGGTTGGCTTTGTAATTGTCATACAATTTGTGGCGGAAGGTTGGCTCTTTGGTGTCGAATACTGCTGCGATATAGTCGGGCTGCTCGCGTTCGATAAGTGAACCGATAATAGAAGCAAATCCAAAAACGGCTGATGTCGGCTCGCCGGAAGGAGTTTGCAAACCCAAACGTGAAAGAGCATGATAAGCGCGGAACACAAGTCCCATTGAGTCAATCAGGAAAATACGTGACATAGTAGGAAAGAGTTAAATGAATAGAGTTCACATCAATTGTATGCACAAAATTAACCTAAAAAACAATCATCTCAATAGGTCAATTTGCTATGTTCGTTTATGGTGACTTTTAATTCTTGTATATGGATAGAGTAATGCATTATCCGTACACTGTGATAGCTGAATATTTAACATTTCTTATGTAGAAAAAAAGAGTATAATTGCATTAAAAAAGCAATAACCGCATCAAAAAACAAGAACTCAGCCGTCACAAGAACCAATTACTTTTAAGTTTGTTTGCATATATCTCCAAACTTTCGGATTTTTGTGGTTCTTAATAACTATCAAACATATTATTTATCACTTTTGCAGGATTATTCCCCCATGCGAAAAATCAGTTTACTTACCTTTTTACTGCTTGGAGTGACATTATGTTCCATTGAAGCAGTTGCACAAAAAAAAGGCAAAGCAGCAAAACAAACCTCACAGTCATCCCTCGATAAAACAGTCCTCGCTACAATTGGCAAAGAACAAATTACCTACGGCGAACTAGAATATGCCTTCCATAAAAACATGGGGCGCCGGAACTCTCGTCTTGCGGATATCCCTCGAGACAGTGTTATGGATTTTTTGCAGTTGTATATAAAATACCGCCTGAAAGTACAAGATGCCATTGATCGCAAATTAGATAAAGATTCTACAGTGATGGCGGATATAGCTCAAAATCGAAGATTGCTTGCCGAAACTCATTATTCGGATAAAAGAATCATTGAGCCGGCTGTTCTTAAAATCCTCGAACGACGCAAACGTGAAATTCAAATAGCAATCATTGTGTGTGCTACACCTGATAAAGGTGACTCAAATGAAACATACAAACGTGCAGCGCGCATTCTTACAATGGTTAGAGGCGGGGCTGATTTTGAGAAAGTTGCTCGTGATTCGTCTGATGATACAGAAACAGGAAAGCGCGGAGGAGTTCTTCCGTATATCACGGGCGGGAAAATTATTCGCCCTGTGGAAGATGCTGCTTATTCGGGAACGCCGGGTGAAGTGTATCCCCAACTGGTACGCCACAGAAACAATTACTTTATTGTGAAAGTTATTAAAAATGAACCACGTCTCAAACTTCGTGCAAGTCATTTGCTTCTCTCATCAGTCGGTAAAAACGATTCACTTGGAATAAGCAAAAAAGGTGACAGTTTGCTCGCCCTTATTAAAGCAAAACCTGCTCAGTTTGAGCAATTGATTCGAGACAATTCCGATGACAAGACTACAAAGGATAAGGGCGGTTTCATGGGGTCGTATTACACCCGTTCGAGCGGTTTTGATTCAATGAAAGACCAACTCCTGCTGCCTGAATTTGAGAAGGCACTTTTCTCATTGAAAGACGGTGAAATATCCGGGAAAGTATGGACAGAATACGGATTGCATATTATTCGTCGTGATTCATCCAAAATGCCGAACATTGAAGAAGAGCGTGAAGCAGTTAAAAAAGATTATAAGCGTTTATTCTATGAAGAAGATAAGCGTAGCCATATTGACTCACTCAAAGAAGCACTCGGATATCGTTTGAATTCCGGTAGTCTTAAATCATTTTTAGCGTTTGTGGATACTTCCAGAACAACCATTGATACTAATTGGGGCGGGAAACTGACGCAAGGTGCTTTGACTCAGCAAGTCTACTCTACACCAAAAGGAAATATGACCGTCGGTGCATTAGTAGATTCATTGAACAAACGCAGCGACCTTCGCGCTACTCCGCTGAACTACAAAGGCATAACAAGAGTGCTTGATAAAATTATGGACCCAAAGGCAGTTAGCGATGCAACAGCGAATTTAGAAGTCCAATATCCTGATTTTGCTGCATTAATGCGTGATTTCCGTGATGGAATATTACTCTTTAAGGTAGAAGAGCAAGAAGTATGGGGTAAATTGAAGTTTGACTCTTTGCAGGCAAGAAGTTTCTACGATTCTACTAAGGCGCGCTATAGAACAGAAACAAAGTATGAAGTAAGTGAAATTTATGTGCTTTCCGACTCCGCTGCAAAAGCCGTTAAGAAGCGTGTGGATGCCGGTGAGAAATTTGATGACCTTGCTGGACAGCTTACACAGCGTGAAGGTTTCCGTGAGAAAAAAGGACATCACAATCTTGCTTCTCCCAAAGAAGATAAACTTGTAGCTCTTGCCGAAAAAGCAAAGGCAAACCCGGGTGATGTAATCGGACCTGAGCCATACGAACGCGGATTCGCAATTATTAAAGTAAATGAAGTCGCAAAACCGCGTCAAAAAACGTTTGAAGAGGCAATTCCCGACTTTGCACCTGCATTCCAGGATATGGTTCAAAAACGCCTTACAGAGCAGTGGATTTCACGAGTTAAACAGCGTTTTCCTGTAGAAATTAATCAGAAGAATACTTCGTCGGTACTCAAAAAATAACGCTTATCAGCAGATTTCAGAGCAGCACGTGAAATTTCAACTTGCATCGTTTGTCGCACGGCGGTATGGTCAATCCTACCGCCGTCGGCGTTTTATATCATTCACCCGTTCTGTTGCCTTCTTGAGCGTAATGATAGGCAGTATGGCGTTGATACTGTCACTTTCTGTACTTGAGGGTTTTGAGCAATCCCTTCGCGAAAACTCTATAAAATTTACCTCACATATTCACCTCGTTGGTTTTCGCAATAAAGCCCTGCCGAATTATCCTGCCGTGATTGCAAAGCTCAAACAGGAGATGCCTGAAATTAAAAGTGTCGCTCCAACCATCGAACGTGAGGGGTTGGTTCGTTCACACGGTGAGATTGAGGGTGTCCGATTGAAAGGAATTGATGCTGAAACAGAAATTGCTCTGCGTCCCAAAAAGATAGTTGAAGGAAGATTCGTTTTTTCCAACGTTCGTTCCTCTGAAGTCTTAATCGGAAAAAAACTTGCTAGAAAGCTAAATTGTACTGTCGGGGACTCTCTGATTATTACCACCATTCTCACGGATGAAAACGGACAGCCCAATCCTCTTATACGTCAATTTCGTTTAAGAGGAATTTACGAGACGGGTATGGCGCAGTATGATGACATTTATGTGTATTTGCCACTCGAAACTTCAAGGGTTTTCTTTCAATTTCCCGAAAATTCAGTATCGGGTTTTGATATTATGCTCTATTCGATAGATAACGTGGATATTGTAGCACGCAGTATTGGGGATTTACTCGGTTACCCTTATTTTGCACTCACGGTTACCGACTTAAACAGCAGTATGTTTGCATGGATTGAACTGCAAAAAAAGCCGATTCCGATTGTACTTGGTCTCATCAGTATTGTTGCTGTATTAAATGTTCTTACAATGCTGTTGATTAGTGTTGTAGAGAAAACACATTCCATCGGCATCCTTCGTGCAATCGGGATGCAAGGACGTGATATTAGGCGTATATTCATTCTACAAGGCGTGGGTGTGGGTGCAGCCGGAACATTTGTCGGTTGCGGACTCGGATATTTGATATGCGGGCTTCAACATTGGTTTGGAGTAATTCGCTTAGAGGGTGATGTCTATTTTGTTGATGTATTGCCTGTTGCATTTTCATTGTGGCACTTGGTAACAGTTGTTGGATTTTCGTTGATTATTTCTTTTCTTGCCACTCTTATTCCTGCATGGATCGCCACTAGAATCTCTCCTGTAAAAGCACTTCGTTTTGGCTAAAATCAGACTAAATTTTAGCCAAATCTGTGATTATTATCACCCACCTGCTGAATAATAACCATCACTTTTAATTCTTGTTCTGCTTAAACAAACCAATCTTTACAAACCACACAGGTTATTGAACCTCCAAAACTGCCGTATTGCTTGATTTTAAGCATATTCACCGTTTTTGTACCGGCTTGCTTGCTTGAATAGATTTTCTTGGCACATTCCTTGAAATACAACCTTGCAAAACATAAGATTTTAATATAGTAAGAAACCATTGTATTATTTGAAAACCGATGAATCATACATTTACACAAGCATATACAACCGATACCCCAGCACACAGTCCGGAAACAACTGAATCAATGCTTGCTGAGCAAATTCTAGCAAAAATCATCGAAAACGGTACCCCTGTATATGTGGATTCGGAGCTAATGCGTGAAATAACATCAATGGTTGTTTTGCAGTCAGTTCCTCCTGAACTTAGCAATGCAGCTGCTGAAATTTTGAAATTTATATATTTGACTGATGCAAATTCTGAAGTAACTGTTGCTTAGTAGAAATCGGGTCAGTAAACCCGATTCTAAGGATACATAGCAATCATATTAAAATGAAATGACAAAAGTAATTGGGTTAAAAAATCCGTAGAATCGGGTTTTTATATCCGATTCATTGTACACGGAGATACATAACAAACAAGCAATTATGATAAAAGAACTCTATACAGCCGCACTCGGAATGGTGCCGCAACAGACCCGACTCGAAGTTCTCTCGAATAATATTGCCAACGCGAATACCGTTGGTTTTAAACGTGAATCGGCGTTCGAGAGATCGCTTATATCTGCTCAGGGGAATCTTAACAATATCAAAGGGGATGTGGAGCAAGACGATACTCCTACTGATACCTATACTGATTTCGGGCAAGGTGCACCGGAGCGCACGGGAAATCAATTTGATTTTGCTATTGATAATAAAAAGGGATATTTCACGCTTGAAGATGCGGAAGGCAAGCAGTACTTCACGAGAGCAGGACATTTTACATTAGGCAAAGACGGGAAAATTGAAACAGCGGACGGGCTGACGTTGATGGGCGAAAGCGGTCCGATTTACGTTCAACAGCAAAAATTCCTACCCGGTCAAATGGATGATGCCAAAGCAATACTTCTTCGTGTGGAAGAAACCGGCGAAGTATTCGCAAACGAGCAAACAGTAGGGCGAATCCAACTAATGGATATTGAAAACCCGCAAACTCTCGAGCGGGAAACAGGTGCTCACTTTACTCCGACTGACGACACAATCATGAACCCTGTTCCGATTGAAGATGCCAATATCCGACAAGGATATGTAGAAAACTCAAATGTCAATATTATTAAAGAGATGGTAGAGATGATTGAACTGCAAAGAATGTTTGAAATGGGACAAAAGGTAATCACTACCAACGACGGAACACTCGACAGAAGTATAGATATCGGTCGCTTTGCGTAATAAATTCTGTTGTTTCCACAAACTAAACGTGAATATCAAATTTTCAAAAATTTATTATAGACTACAATGGATAAAACCCTACGCACAGCAGCCACCGGTCTAACGGCTCAGCAACGCTTTGTGGAAATCATTTCCAACAACCTTGCAAACGTAAATACAACCGGCTTTAAGAAAACCAGACCTGAATTTCAGGATTTGCTCTATGAAAATATCCGTGCTGCGGGAAATAATCAGCAAACAGGTACTGAACCGCTAAATGAAATTCAAATCGGTTCGGGAACGGAACTAGTGGCTACAACCAAGCAGTTCTCGCAAGGGGATGTATCGCAAACAAATAACCCGCTTGATATAGCTATAAAGGGCGATGGTTTTCTGATGGTGCGTAAACCCGATAATTCCATCGGTTATACTCGCGACGGCTCGTTCAAACTGGATAAAAGCGGTCAAATTGTAAATTCGCAAGGATATATTCTCGAACCGGGATTGAGTGTACCCGATAATGCCGCACAAATTAACATTACCCGGAACGGTGTGCTCAGTATTGTAACCGACGGAGCAAGAGAAGAGCAAGTAATAGGTCAAATAGAGCTTGCGCGGTTTGTGAATCCAGCCGGACTTCGGTCTGTAGGTGATAATTTATACACAGAAACGAGTGCTTCAGGTAGAGCAGTTATTGAGCAACCGGGAGCAAATAATACCGGTGAGATTATGCAATCGCATCTCGAAAACTCTAATGTGGACTTGGTGCAAGAAATGGTTAATATGATTATTGCTCAACGTGCTTACGAGTTAAACTCGAAATCAGTAAAAACAGCCGATGACATTTTGGCAACTGCAACTAATCTGAAACGATAATCTATGGTTACGTATAGAATTTATAGTATTGGCATTCTCCTTTTGATGACAGGATTTATCGCTCAGGCGCAGTCCAGCTTTTCGGGAGAACGCCTCAAAAATGCAGCAATAGCGTATGCTCAAAAAACAGTAGGGGCAGATGCTGAAATACTGACTACTCAGAAAATAGCTGACCAGTCATTTCAAGAATCTGGTGTTACTGCTAAATGTACGGGAAGTGAGCAGTCCTTACGCGGAATGAGTAATGTCGGGATTGAATTTGCAGTAAACGGACGGATAGTGAGACGAATGCAAGTGCCTGTCCAAGTGAAAATCATGAAGGAAGTTCCTGTGGTATCTTCGTCAATTTCTTCAAATTCTCTGATTACCGGTCGCTTGTTTTCGTATGAAATGCGGGATGTAAGTTCTTTTTCTGAGAATGAATTATTACAGCAGTCTGAACTGATCGGAAGCACAACTAAACGGTTTTTACCCAAAGGGAGTATCATTACACGTTCGGCTATTACTGATAAGAATGGAATACGCGGGGGAATGCCGGCAACAATACTTGTTCAGGCGGGTAATGTTGTTATCAGGACACGCGGCTCTGTGCTTAATGATGCTTCAATCGGTGAAACAGTTCGCGTAATGCGCGAAGGAACAAACACAATGCTTACAGGAATCCTGCGTGAGAATCAAACGGTTTTTATTGGTAATTCCTCTTCATTTACTTCTGAAAATGAATAATATGAAAATACTATATCTATTTATAATTGCAATTGCTTGCGCTGTTCCACTTAAAGCACAGTTCAATCAAAATAACAGCCGTTCACTTTTTTCGGATGTGAAGGCATACAGGATAGGCGATGCTGTCATGATTTTGATTATAGAGGAAACCACCGCAGATAATTCGGCTACAACTACGCAATCTACCAAAACAGATTTAAGCGGTGGAGTAGGTGCATCATCTGGTGGTACGAGCTTCGATGGTGCTGTTACGCTTGGTACTGGCAATTCTTTTAATGGTCGGGGGCAAACAAGCAGAAATGAGAAGTTCCGTGCCCGTCTGAGTGCCAGGGTAGTTTCTGTGGAAGATAACGGAAATTTAAAAATAGAAGGGAAAAGAACCTTCCAACTCAATGGTGAGAATCAGTCAATTACCTTAACCGGTTTTATTCGTCCTGCAGATATACAAAGTGATAATTCAATTATTTCTCATAGTATTATGGATTTGGTTGTTACGTATGAGGGTGAGGGGACAATAACAAAAGCCCAAGAGCCGGGGCTAATTACAAAATTCTTGCGTTGGCTTTTTTAAATTCACATACGAAAAAATACTTGAGCTTTATTTCGAAGTCAAAACGATTTTTTGAGAATTGATTATGAAAAAACTTCTGATACTAACACTGTTTGTAGCCAGCTATACACTTTCCGAGGCGGCACGTATTAAAGACATAGCTTCGATTGAAGGCGTAAGCGGCACGCAGGTAATCGGCTACGGCTTGGTGTCCGGTTTGGCGAATACCGGCGATACACAGCAATCCAAATTTACTGTTCAATCGGTGGCTAATATGCTCAAGCGATTTGGAATTATCGTTCCGACCGCTAATTTCCGTACAAGGAATATTGCTGCCGTGATGGTTACAGCTACAATCCCGACGTTTATGCGTAAGGGATCTAAAATTGATGTACAGGTTTCTTCGATGGGCGATGCTCAATCACTTCAAGGCGGAATATTACTGATGACACCGCTTTCCGGGCAAGACGGCACGGTACTGGCAACTGCACAGGGCGGCTTATCTGTAGGCGGCTATGATTTCCGTTCGGATGGTTCGCGTGTGGGTAAAAACTTTGTTTCTGCCGGTCGTGTACCGGGCGGTGCTATTGTGGAACAGGAAATAAAAGGACAATTTGTTCAGAATCAATTGCTTCGCGTAGTATTGCGCGAGCCGGATTTTACAACCTCCACGCGGGTAGCCGATGTGATTAACCGCTCACCAAATTTATCAAATGCAGCAACCGCTATTGACGGTGCAACGGTTGAAGTGAAACTTCCTGCCGGGCAAACTCAAGGTCAAGTTATGCTGCTTATTGCACAAATCGAAGCGTTGCCTATTGTAAGTGATGTAGCGGCAAGAGTTGTAATCAACGAGCGTACAGGAACAGTAGTGGTCGGTGGTGCAGTTCAATTACTTCCGGCTGTAGTGGCGCATGGCGGGTTGGAAATTCAAATCCAGCGTACAACCACTGCTTCTCAACCGGCTCCATTTTCATTGGGTCGTACACAACAGGTTCAAAACTCGGCTGTTACTGCGCAACAGGAACAAAATCCACCAGTTGCTCTTCCTGCCACCTCGACAGTACAAGATATGGCAAATGCTCTCACGTCGCTAAAAGTTTCTCCCCGTGATTTAATTGCAATTTTTCAGGCACTTAAAGAAGCCGGATCATTGCAAGGCGATTTAGTAATTCAATAATGGAAGGACAGTATTATGTCTTCAGAAATTAATGGTTTAGATACATCTGCTGCTAGTTCCGCGCTTCAAAATTCGCGCATGGATTCACTCGCCAAAGTGAAGATGACAACCACAGATACGAGTCATCTAACGGAGGAGCAAAAAAATGAGTATGCAAAAGCTGCTCGTGGCTTCGAGTCTATGTTTGTAAGTATGATGATGAAGCAAATGAAAGAATCCATGTTGGACGACGACCACAAGGAAGACGGTGAGAACATGAGCTTTGGTGCTGATACTCTCGGCAGTTATGCCGATATGCAGTTTTCAGACTTTGTATCGCGTTCCGGTAAAGGGATGGGGCTTGCCGATATGATTTATAAGAAAATGACAGGCGGGGATTCACTGCGGGCAATTTCTTCCGAATTGCCTGCAGCTAAGATTCCGAGGGATTCTCCTGTAGCACCGATTCAAACTGGGAAAGCAGCACCAACTCCTTCGACAGGTACTAAAAGCAATCCGAATGATACGTTTTCGGCGCGAGTACAGGACAGATTAGAACAGTATGAACCGATAATTGCTGCTGCAAGCAAGAAATTCAATGTACCCGACAGTTTGATTAAAGCAGTCATAACGGCAGAATCTGCAGGAAAACATAATGCAGTGTCATCTGTAGGTGCAAAAGGACTTATGCAATTGATGGACGGAACAGCAAATGGTTTAGGTGTTAAAAATTCCTTCGATCCTGCCGATAATATCCACGGCGGTACAAAGTACTTGCGTCAAATGCTGGATGAATTCGGCGGTAGTATAGACAAGGCATTAGCCGCCTACAATGCAGGACCCGGAAATGTCAAAAAACACGGGGGAATTCCTCCGTTCCAAGAAACTCAGGCGTATGTACGTAAAGTAAAACATTACGCGGAAAGGTACGAAGCATGAACGATATTCTCGCCGTCTTAGAAGATGAAAGAGTGATGATGTATGAGCTTTTGCGCCATGCACAAACTCAACAAACAGCTTTGATTCATCATGATGCCGATGAACTGGAGCGTCTTGCAGCAGAACAGCAAGAGCTACTGGCTACCATGCAACAAAAAGAGGTATCCCGTTGGAAAATATTGGCAGCAACGCTTAATATCTCTACACGGGAAGCATCTCAAATGGCAATGAGCGAATTAATCCCGAAATTAGAGGGATATGAACAGGATGTTTTCAAAAAGCTACAAACAGAACTCAAAGGACTTTTGAACGAGTGGCAATTGCTAAATGCAACGAACCGAGTTCTAGCATTTCGTGCTCGGGCAAGCGTTAAGGAAATCTTGACATTTTTTGCCGAAAGCGATGTGCGCGTATGCAATGTACGGGTATAATTTACTTATGAAAGAACTACTATGACGGGATTTAACGGTTTAGAAATCGGTAAGCGGGCTTTGCAGGCGCAGCGAACGGGGATGGATGTAACGGGCAATAATATTGCAAACGTCAATACTCCCGGCTATTCACGGCAAACAGCTATTTTTACCGAAACATCACCGATGATTATCCCAACAAAGGGATTTATCGGTACGGGGGTATCCGTAGGGGCTATCAAAAGTTTCCGCGAAGAGTATTTCGACCGCGAAATCCGCAATAATCTTTCTCGTAAATCGGGGTATGAAGCCGATGACCGCACCCTGCAACGAATTGAAACAGTGCTCAGAGAACCGTCCGGTAATGGACTGGATGACACTCTTACAAAGTTTTTCAGTTCATTTCAGGATTTATCTCTTGAACCCGAAAGTATCCCGCGCCGTGAACTTGCTCTGAACGCCGGACAAAATCTGGCTAACGAGCTTCGTAGCACAGCTACCGGTTTAAGTGACCTCAGAGAGCAAACCTATAGTAAACTCGGAACGCAAGTCGGCGAAGTAAACCGAATACTGAAAGAAATTGCCAATCTCAACGGGCAGATTACAGCTGCACAGGCACAGTCTTTAGATACCACCAATACCATCAATAACGAACGTTCAAAGCGCATTGAAGAGCTTGCACAGTACGGAGGAACTGTCTTTGTATCAATTGATAATCGTGGTCTGGCAAATGTTACGATTGCCGGTAATTCCGTGGTAACCGGTACGTTCTCTGCTACTCTCAAATTAAATGAGACAATCAGTGGCACGGGTGAGCGTACTGCGAAAATAGATCTTGTAGATAGCGGCGGTACTCCTCTTGTAACGCTTTCCCCGGATTCAGGTGAATTTGCCAGTGCGCTCAAACATTACAATGTTACACTGGATGATAAAGACACGTCAGGTGGATTTTCGATAGCGAAAAATCTGAATGATTTGGCAGTATCAATTGTAAGTAAAGTGAATGCAGCAAGTGTTACCGGTTTTGGTTTGGACGATACTGTTGCTCCAAGTCGTAATTTCTTTTCCTCTACTTCTATAGATGCCTTTTCGATTGATCTTGATGCAGCCGTAAAAGGGCAGCCGCGCAATTTGCCCATCGCAAATGCAGCAGGAGTGCCGGGCGATAATACAGTTGCCCGTGCAATTGCAGGTATTGCAAATGATCCCACATTTCTATCGAGCCAAACTCCTGCAAATTTTTATTCTTCATTTTTGAATAAAGTTGCTACTGCCGGTTCGGATGCACAAACGGGACTCAAAACAACAACCTTAATTGCCGACCAACTGAATGCACAACGTGAAGCGGTAATAGGAGTGAATCTGGACGAAGAAGCGATAAATTTGGTAAAATACCAAAAGGGCTATGAGGCAGCTGCCCGTATCGTCAATACTACGAGCGAAATGCTCGGAACGCTCATTAATTTAGGGCGATAATAGTCATCAATACCGGTAAATAAATACTATGCGTATCACAACAAATTCACAGGCAACAACATTCCAAAGTAATCTTTTTCAGATTCAGGAACGGCTCGATAAGCAGAATCAGCGTATTTCTACAGGACGAGATATGATTCGCCTGTCGGATGCACCTGAGAAAGTTTCTGATATTCAGCAATTGACAGCCCTTATAGACCGTAATGCTCTATATCAGGATTCGATTGATGCAATAACAGGTGAGCTAACAGTCGTCGGTGCGACATTGCAAACATTTTCTGATAAATTAACGGCAGTTCGTGAAATCGGACTCGTTGCAGCAGAGTCTTCCAATCATGATAAATTACCGGTGCTGGCACAACAGATTTTTCAGCAATTAACCGATTTGGTGAAATTGGCAAATAGCGATTATAATGGTAAATATTCTTTTGCAGGAACAAAAACTACACCTGAATCCATAGTTCCCGTTCCGCCACAAGTGACGAATGAACCGTTTGAGTTAATCAAAAACCCGCCGACTGCAGCAAACCCATCCGGCTATCAAGTTGTATTTAAAGGAAATTTGCAAGACCGGACAGTTGATACGAGTCAAAGTTCAACAGAGGTGATTAATTCAAAGGCGGATATTGCTTTTGGTGCGGGTGGTGTCGGGGTATTCGATACACTTATCAAAGCGCACGATCTATTGAATTATCGAGCCGACGGAACTCAGAGAGATTCGAGTGAATTGTTCTCGACAGGGGAACAGCGTACATTGCAGTTGTATATATCGGATATGACTAAGGAAATGTCGAATTTAGATTCTGAAATCGGTCGTGTTGGGTATCGCCAAAATCGTATGGAAACTTTGAGCGATCAGATAACTCAAGACAATACAAGACTTGGAGAATTGCGCTCACAGCAAGAAGATACTAATATTCCTGAGGCACTTCTCAAACTTAAAAAAGAGGAAAATGCACTTCAATATTCACTTCAGGTAGGTTCACGCTTGTTCAGCCAATCTTTACTGGATTTTCTGCGATAAGAGAAGGATGGCTTTCTGTAAATCAGTATGAATACGAAGCCGAATAGAAACTTTGCATTAAATAATTTGCACAACTGAAAGTATAACGGTAATTTCGGCGCTATGAAAGCAAGCACTCTTATCGGAATCGTTCTTGGCGCGTTCGCTATTTTCGGCTCGTTTCTTCTTGAAGGCGGTACGTTTGATGCGTTATGGGTGTTGCCTGCCATGGTTATTGTGTTTGGCGGGACACTTGCCGCTACACTTGCTGGCAGTTCTTTCGAACAGTTTGCTAAAATTCCCCGTTTACTTTCCATTGCATTCTTCCCTCCCGTTTTTGAAATTCACAAAACAATTGACCAAATAGTTACCTTTGCAGCGCTCGCTCGCAGGGAAGGAATTTTGGGGCTTGAACGCCGCAAAAGTGAAATTAAACACCCGTTTCTGCGTAAACTATTTGAGGTTTCGATTGATGGTGCCGACCCTGCCGCACTACTCGCAACAGCCGAAACAGACATGGATTTTATTACCGAACGGCATCTCGCAAATATCTCCCTTTTTACAAAAATGGGGGGCTATTCACCAACAATGGGAATTATTGGAACGGTTATGGGATTAATATCTACGCTTGCCTCCGCCGGAAGTGACCCTATGGTGTTAATTCATCATATAGCAACGGCTTTTATTGCTACAATGTGGGGTATTTTCATGGCTAATCTTGTATGGTTGCCGATTAGTGATAAGCTACGCACGCTTCACGGCGAGGAAATGCAACTTCTGCGGGTAATGACAGCCGGTGTCCATTCTGTTCAGCTCGGAGAAACGCCGTCGGTAGTCCGTGCAAAGTTAATGAGTGCATTACCGCTCGGCGAACAAATGAAAATCACCAAACCTACAATAGCTAATCCGTTTTATTCTCCGACAAAAAGACCTGCTGCAGCTGTTGAGCAGAAGAACTAAAATTGATAAGTGAATAATGGGTCAGATTAAATAATGGAATAAAATATTTAATCATGTCACCCTGAACTCG
>CAZGNO010000020.1:5592-12248 GCA_964527785.1 uncultured Chitinophagaceae bacterium | reverse complement strand
ACAGGACACTAAATTGTATTAACATTTTAAGAGATGTCATTTACTGCTGCAGCGAAGAATTCCCATATGCTGTTTTGTCCGGTTTTTGTAGAGCATTGCTGAGATTCTTCAGTCGAAGACTCCTTCCGAATGACACCATTTGATTGTCGCGTTTTATGTTGTCCCATCACTTATACGCCCTTTCTGTATTGAAACACAACCAAAACAAAATGCAAACAAACTACAAAACACAACGACTTGATCTCCAAGAACTCACGGCAATCGACTATGAATTTATACTTGAACTGGTAAACTCTCCCGAATGGCTGAAATTTATCAGCGACGGCAATACAAAAACCGGTGAGCAAGTCACAGAATACATCCAAAAAATCATTGATAATCCCAATTATACCTATTGGGTGGTGCGATTGCTGGAAGGGCAAGTTCCGATTGGAGTCATTACGTTCATGAAGCGTGACTATCTGGAATACTGTGACATTGGCTTTGCATTTCTTTCGCAGTTTGCAAAAATGGGGTATGCTTTTGAAGCAACGGCAGCCGTGCTTGATGAAATCTGTACCAACACAGCCGACTCCCATATTCTTGCGGTAACTATACCGGAAAATGTAAACTCTATCCGGCTTTTGGAAAAACTTGGTTTCAGCTACAACAGAGAATTGATACGGGATGCGGAGAAATTGCTGCTATATTCAGCACCAATCAATCGTAATGAGCAAGAACAAATTCCTTAAAATCCAACGGTCATTCCAAATCGGACACTACGGCGGGAAGTATAGCGGGCGGGATTAAAAGGGTAGGGATTGAGCGGTCCTATCAAATCAGGATAGGTGGGGTCATTATCACCGAGTGCAGTCGGGTCGCCGTATTCATAAGCGCGACCGGTTACGGTATTGATTATAGTGGAGTTCTTAATGTCAAACACATTCAGCACTTCGAGTGAGAACCGCAGTTTTGCGCCCCAATCCACCTTTTTTTGAATATTGAGGTCAATCCACCACCAGTTATCAGAAATCCCGCCTAAGTATTGAGTATAGTCGGTGCTATAGACAGGACGACCGTTTGCAAGGGTTTGCTGTTCACCATTGGCATCAAGCGATGCAGTAGAAGGGGTATACCGCTGTCCCGATTGAAAGAAAAACCGTACAAAAGCATTTACATCATCCAATCCGTCTATACCAAAGAGCGGTTTATCCTTTACTATCATAAAGTTTGCTGTAGCATTGATTTGCCAGGGTCTGTCCCATGGCATAAAATCTTCGGTAATACGTTCGGTTGCCTGCCCGCGAGCTACTTGTGCCCCGTCGTCGGCAGAGCCGCTTTTACCGGTTACGACCGAATACGTGGTAGAAATTACACCGGTAAACCAATCTTCGATCCTCTTTTTATATTCTACTTCCAAACCGCGTGACCGTGAATAATCCGAGTTTTTATAGGTAGTAAAAGTACCTCCCACAAAACGCGGATTATCCGAAAGTACTCTGACCGATTGTACATAATCAAAAATATCTTTATAGTATGCCGTTACAGTCAGAACATCATTTTCAGAGAGTGAATTACGCAAGCCAAGTTCATAGGAAATTGTTGTTTCGGGATTCAAATCAGGATTGCCAAATTTTTGATAACTGGAATTTGCCGCTTGCGGTGTGAGCTTTGCATACACAAATTGTGGGCGGGGAAGTTTGTTAAAATGCCCGTAATTAAAGAAAAGCGTCTGACTGTTGGTAATAGGATGCGAGACTCCCAAACGCGGGCTAATGCGCGCTTTCCACTGGCGTCCTAAAAAGCCGAAAGAATGGTTCATATAGGATTCTCTGGTTGAGGGGAGAATAGTGGCGATACTTGTGTCTGCAATGGCATCATCCACTAATTTTCCGGGAGCCCATGCGTCGAGACGCAGTCCGTAATTTAACACGAGTCCCTTGAAGGATATGTTATTCTGTGCGTACAATGCAACAATCGTAGAGTTCGCTTTGAACACATCATTATTGAGTCCGAGCGGACCCAGCCACGGTTGGTATATTTCAGCTTGTTGCATTTCCTGAAAACGGAATTCAACTCCTGTTTTAAAGCGGTTTTTCTCTGAAAGGTAGGTTGTGTAATCCCCCTTGAGAGTCCATTCGTCAATGTAATGTTCGCGCCAAAAATTGCCGTTACCGGTGTCATAAAAGCCGTCGCCGGGGATAATTCCCAAACGGTTTGTGTCGTTGGTATTATAATATTCAGCAGGAATTTTGGGAATGTCACGCGGCTCACGGTAATCTGGGAAGTCCTTGCCGTTTGCATCTACTTTCAGGTGTGTATAGAGATTTGATACGCGTACTTCGTAGAGGGCAGATGAACCGAGAGAGTGAATCCAAGTGAGCGAATTTAATTGCTGATCAGTCCCATAGCTTAACGCTCCGTCGAAATGTCCTTGAAATTCATATTGATACCCCGGACGCGGTGATATATATTCCAAATTCGTCTGAACGCTTCGTGAATCCTGGTTGAGTGCAATATTTCGTGAATAGCTGTAGAGTAGTTTTATCGAAGGGTTTACAACCCACGAGAGTTTGCCGAGCATACTGACAGAATTTTCCTGTCTTTGGCTGAATATCGAAGGGATAAGGGACGATTGCACCTTCGTTCTGGCGAACGAAGGAGTAAGATTATCCGAGAAATTACCATTGAAATTAAGAAAAAAACCGATTTTTCCAGGCAGTTCAATCCCAAGGGCAGGGAGGATTTGTGAGCTGATCGGCTCGGGTCCCGAAAGTGACGCTTCGATAATATCAGTACTGAAACTTGAGTTTGTGTCACGGTCAAAAGGATTACGGGCAAATACACGCTCACCTCTCCGGTAACTGAGCGAACCGAAAAACTTTTCAGTTCCTTCACGTGTTTTTATATTAACTACGCCGGAGGTGGCTTGCCCGTATTCAGGATTAAAACCGCCCGTAATTACTTCTACTTCTTGAAGGGCATCAGCCGAAAGCTGCATTCCGTAGCCCGTTCCGGCGAGAGGGTCTTGAATGGAAACGCCGTCAAGGAGATAAGCAGCTTCATAGCCGCGACCGCCGCGAATGAAAATTTCGTTGTTTTGAGTGACTACCCCCGATTGTTGCACTACGACATCGGTTATATTCTGCGCAACCATCTGCGTAATGTTCTCACGTCCGACAGCATGGTAGGATTGCGTCTCTTCCACATCTACAAGCGGACGCTCACCAATAACTACTACATCTTTATCCAATAAAACAGCTGATTCTTTCAGAGCAAAATTCAATACAAGTGAATCACCGTTTGCAATAGCAACCCCGGTTTTCTGGATTTTTTTATAACCGATGAAGGAGATTTCGAGGGTATAGCTTTTTCCTGCGGCTATTTTGCGGATGGTATATTTGCCGGAGGCATCGCTGATTGCCCCGTAGTATGTTCCGGGCATCCGAATCGTAACGGATTTAAGGGGCTTCTTGGTAGTTGCATCGGTAATAGTTCCGGTGATAATCCCCTGACCAAATGCAAGCATCGGGGTAAACATCAATATCACAAGGAAACAAAGCCGCATAAGAAAATATCAAAGTGTTGAAATACAGACTAAAATATATCTCAAAACTACGGATTTTCTATGAGACAATCGGGCTGCTTCTTGGTGGAAAAGGAGAGGGAGAATATTATCATTTCAAAATTGAACGGATTTTAACAGTTCCCACATACCCGATAAAGAGTAATGATATGGCATTGGCACCTATAATTACTTGATCGGCACGGAATATTCCATACACCAGCCACAGTATCGCTCCCATAAACATGACCGTCACCATTCCCACGGGCAGCTGACTTACTTCTCCCGTTCGCCACACCCTGAGGGCAAGTGGAAATAAGCCGAAGGTAGAACAAAAGGCAGCAACATATCCAATACTGAGAGTTAAAAATTCCATGAGACGGTATCCGTTGTGATTTGTAAGCTAGTTAAAACAAAGAATAGGTAAGTATAACTGCAAATTTGCGGACCTGTCATTCTGAAGGAGTCTTCGACTGAAGAATCTCGGTTTAGACCACTCACGAGAATTAAGTATTTCATTGTCATTTGAGTTAAGTTGCTGCCACTTTCTGTGCATTATTTAATTCTCAAGAATCTTCTAAACGGAGATTCTTCGGTCTAAGAAGCCCTCAGAATGACAATCGCAAATATCTGATTTTTATATTGTTGCATTGTCTTGCAGCAGATTCGATGACTGTCATGCCCTTAGAATGACAAGATTAACATACCGGTTTATCTTGTTCAAGCACCTACTTCTCCAATTCCCTGATTCTGCAAATTGCCTTGTATGAACAGAACGCGCATGATGTGGCAAGAGGTTTAACAGGGAAGTTTCCTGCAGAAATATCGGCTGTAATACTTTCAGCACGCCTGATGGATTGCTGAATAATCTCATCGCGCATTTCGACACTCTCTACCAATTGGCTTTTGGTGCTTGAAGGAATATCGCCTTTGAGCGGTGATTCCGACGGCAAAAGCTGAAACGCATGAGTGTCGTATTTCTTCTTTTTTTTATCAAAATTTGGGTTCAAAAGATAATAAATCCCTGCTTCGGGGGTGGCATCAATTCCTTCTTCTTTGAGTAAAGTACGCGCTGTTTCGAGGTACATCGGCATTTGGAACGATTCGCCTTTTTTAACATCGGTATTCGTTGCATGACGTCCGGTTTTGTAGTCGGCTATAATGAATTTCCAACCGTCATCTTGCTGCGAAAGCTCTATTCTGTCAATTTTCCCACGTATAGAAAGCTGTTCCGAAACCTTTACTGCAGGATGTGCATCACCTTGCTTGGATTTGATGCCGAAGGAATATTCAAAAAATGCAGGGGCAAAGTCCCAACCTGCATCTATACGCTCACATTCAGCAGTAAGCCACCGCTCTAATTTTCCGGTTTTATTATTTGACCCAAGTAAATCTTCCTTCTCAAGTTCAAAGAACGGATGATTAAATTCCAATAAACTGATTTCTTCGTTTGCAATACGAAACAGGTGTTCCTTGTATTCGGAATAGGATGCCGGGTTGAGTTTAACAGGTAGTGGGTCAGTAGTTCGCTGTAATTCTTCACGCAAATGCTCTTGTAGTTCATGATAAAATCTATAGAGAACCTGATGAAAAAGTGTACCTTTCTCAAGAGGGGAGAGCCATGAATCCACCGTGCGTTTCTCGCTGATATTAATAACTTTATTGGTGAAATATTGATAAGGACACGCGGCATACTTCTCTATTTCGGAAATAGAAAATGCTTCGGTTCGGCGTTTCGCAAGATTTTGGAGTTCTTCATCGGTTAGCAGTTCGCTTTGAAGTCCGTTTGCTGATGATTCAGGTGAATGTGAGCGTGTCTTTTCAATAAAATTGAGCGTGTCTTCAATCCCAAGTTCAGAAACAATATCTGCATTGGCTGTATCTTTGCTGTATGATAGATAGACCAATGCTTCTTCTTTGGAGCAAATGGCATCAAGCCATTCAATTTCTTTCCATTGCTGAGTTTGTACTTCGGATAATTCACCATGAGCAGCAGCATGCGACAGAGCAGGAATATCGAATACTCTATTGTCAAATGGCAACGAGGTTACTTTCAAAAGAGCATCAACAAAAGGTGAGCGTACATTCTCTCTGCCGTCCTGATTTTGAGGATATGTTAGATACACGAGTTTTTTACCGGTTTCAAGGGCAGCAGGATTGTTGGTAATTGTCTGATAAAACAGCATCCTCTCTGCCTTAATAAACCGTTCTTCGGTGTCAGGCAGTTCTTTTCCTAAAAATGTTTCCGGGTTATATGCTTGTGGGAATTCCCCGTCAATCAAACCGCATACTATTGTTACCTGAAAAGGGATACCGCGAGTCTGTTCGAGCGATGTGACGGTTACTCCATACTTTGATTTTTCACGAACCTGGTATTTGGCAGCGAGGGCTGATGTTCTGAGTCGCTGGGAATAATCGGAAAGTGATCGAGTGATAGCTGGATTTCTACGCTTGTCAATTACTGTCATTTCTTCGGTGATTGTGAGCAGTTCGGTCAGTGAACGTGCGTCTTTCTCAACTTCCTCGGCAAGCTGCAAAAACTCTGCATGATTTGAAGCGGCGTACTGCTTTATATGGTCATAGAATGAAAGTATATTTTCGCGGATTTTGAGATTCCCGATAATGCTTTTGCTGATAATCTCAAAAAATGCTTCAGGGGTTATATGCTTCTTTGTGTCGGGCAGGAGGCGGCAGAGTGCTGCGAAATCACTGCTTGCTTTGCGGAATGAATCCAAGTCGTTTCTGAGACCTTGAACCTCTATTTCGTCAGCGAAGCTGTCAGCTTCGAGCAATCGAAGGCGGTTATCATATTTTTTAATCGCTTCATCCAGACGTCGCTGCCATCCAAGTTTGCCAAGGTAGCGTTCACCGCCCGAAATTCGGAGTTTGAGTGCTACAGTATAGAGGTTCGCTGCATCCAACGGGACAGATTCTCCATTTTCCATGCGTGTTAGTTGCAAGTATGGGCTTTGTAAAGCGCGATGAATATCCTCTCGTCTATAGCCGCGTACAACAATATCCAAGAGAGCAAACACTGCTATTGCAATCGGAGATTTTGCTAGCGGGAAACGGTCGGTAATATTAGCCGGAATTGAATAGGCGGCAAACATTT
>CAZGNO010000020.1:0-5582 GCA_964527785.1 uncultured Chitinophagaceae bacterium | reverse complement strand
CTTATGGGGCCAGAAAAAGTAACCGCGCCGGCAATAGGCGGCAAACATTTCCCGGAGCAGCCCCGAATAAAGTTCGGGTTGACGAATCGCAATACATATCTCGGATAACGGGATGTTCTTTTGCAGGTTCAAATGTCGGATAAGTTTCGCAATCATACGGACTTCATCGGCGCGTGTATCCGAGGCAAGCACCGAAAATGATTCTGAAAACCCTGTATGTGAAATTTTAAGTTCAGTGTTAAAGAGCCAGCGCCTCAGGTACGCTGCAAGCGGTGTAAATGGGCGGTTCTCGGGTGGAGTTTTTTCGGACAGTTTAGGGATTGTATCAATTATTTCAAACGCAAACCCTGAATTTATCAGTTTCTCCTGCGTTTCTTTTAGATTTCCGAAGAGGGGACCGTTTTGATCCGAATAGTCCATCATAATTGCAACAGGCGTTTCCGATTGTGCAAATAATTCAAAAAACAGCACTTCGGGCATCTTAAACTCGCTGAAACCTTCGCAGTAGACTATAGCAGTTGTTGGCTGATTCTCAATAAACTCTTTGTGACTTAGTGACAGCAATTCTCGAAGGATATCCGATTTATCAAAAAACTGATCCCCAAGCAAGTGTTCATATCTGCTGTAAAGTACATGAATATCCCGCAAACGGGGCAGGTCAAGGTCGGTAATTTCTCCGGCGGAGACAATATCACCGTGGATATCGTCGGGGGTAATCCCGTCTTCTTTAATCCCAAAGATTACATTGGAAAGTCGTTCTAAGGTTGCAGGTGAAAGTGAGTCACCTGATCGAGCAAAGAAATGGAGGTCGGCAGTTTCTGCAGCTTCTTCGATAAGAGCCAGCCGATATGACTCGGACACAAACCGTGAACGGTCAAAATTAGGGAAAACATAATCAAAACACCGCTTGATAAACCCTTCGAGTGTCATAATCAATTGAGTTTCTATCGGCTTGCCGAGCGAAGTGTAATCACGACGAACCTTCTCTCGCAACAGCAGCCGAACCTGCCGCCCCGTAGGGATAACATGAACCAGAGTTCCTGTATCATCATGAAACTGAAGGAATGAACGTAAATCACGTTTATTCCTTTGGTTGTCAAATGATGTATTGGTAAGCAGGTACGCCATGTTTATAGTTTGGTAAAATACAGAAAGCAGCAATAACCACTTACACTCAAAAAAGCATTAAATTTTCACAATCCGCATTTCGACACGTCTGTTCTTCACTCTGCCTTCTTCTGAAGAATTATCAGCAATCGGCTTTGTCTGTCCGTAGCCGACTGCGGAAATTCTTCCTTCGTCAATTCCTTTGGAGGTTAAATAGTTTTTACAGCTTTGTACCCGTGATTGTGAAAGCTGAGTATTACCTTCGGCAGTTCCTTCACTCGAAGTATGACCCGAAAGCTCTATCTCAATACGAGGATTCTGGGACATGAGCATAACTACTTTGTTTAGTTCAGCTTTGCCTTCTGAGTTTAATTCCGAACTTGAAACCTTGAATTGAATGTTTTTTAATGTGATTGCCTCTCCAACTTGCACCTTTTTATCTTGAAATGAAACTTCCTTAGCTTTTTCAAGATATATGGTTCGCTCTTCAACCGGTTCATTTTGAATTACATCGAACACTTCGCTGCTGCTTCTGTAGTCGGAATAATTTGCTTCAGCCACTATCAAACCGATAGGCAGTTTGCCAACAGTGAATTTTCCTTCTGAATCTGTGGTGGTCTCACCGAATCCCCTGACAGTTACAATTGCATTTGTAATTACTTCATTTGTTTCTTTGTCGCGAACATAACCGGTAATTAAGTTCTGATACAAAATCGGTTTAGGATTGATAAGAAGTTTCATGAAGTCAATTGCATAGCCGTCGGCTGCTCCGCTTGTGTCATCAATGAGTACGGCGAGTTTCTGAGAGTTGAACATTTCAATCATTTCAGGTGGGATATTTACTGAAATAAATTTGCCGATAGGTCCGCCTTGATTGAGGGTATTCAAAATATTTTCGAGGTTACCGAATCGTTTGCCGTTGATAAATGCTAAATACTTAGCACAGAGATATGGAGATTGAAAATCATCTACAAACATCGTCAGCATTGCGCTTTTTATTTTTACGCCTTTTACTTTCTCAAGCGGAATTTCTATCGGAATCGGTTTTGCAGGATTTGAGTTTGAATAGCCGTCATTACCGCATGGTTGTGGCTTCTTCCCAAATTTACTTCCGACGGTTATACGGTCAAGTCCCGGAGCATCACCTTGTTGCGGCTGCCACGGGTAGGGGTGAATCTCGGTCGGCTTACCGGTAAACGGGTTAAAATCATCAGCAAACCCAAATCCAAGATTGTCAATATCACCGACACGGATCATTACATCTGCTTCGGCAGTATTTTTGAGCGATACAGAGTTTGATTTCCAATCACCATCATTGGGTGTATTTTGAGCAAAAACCGTTGTGGATGTTACTACAAAAACAAAAAGACACGTATATAGAAAAGCATACATGTTTGCTCCGCTTATATTATAACTACGATTTTCATTGTCAAATTACCATATTATTGCTTTTGCTGCACTGATTGCAGATTCCAACGCTTCTTCAGTTGTATGACCGAGTGTAGTAATATGTCCCATTTTCCGTCCTTTGCGTGAACCGCTCTTTCCATAGAGGTGAAGTGAAGCAGTGGGGTGTTTGAGGGTGTCAACTACACTGTCGGGGATTCCATCTCCACTACGTTCGCCCAAGAGATTCACCATTACTGCTGCGGGTGCAATCATATCCGGCGAACCGAGCGGAAGATTGCAAACTGCTCTGACTGCATTCTCATATTGGGATGTATGGCACGCTTCAATGGTATAGTGTCCTGAATTATGAGGTCTTGGTGCAATTTCATTGACCATGATAGCACCGTCTGACGCCAAGAACATTTCCACGCCGAATACCCCTACACCGTTGATTGCTTCTACACACGCGAGTGCAATTTCCTTTGCCAGATGCTGCAAAGCCGGTTCAATCTGGGCAGGAGCAATAACTACCCTGCATATATGATTTTCTTGAATTGTTTCTACACACGGATAGACTGCTACTTCACCGCGCCTGTTCCTTGCCACCATTACAGCGAGTTCTTTTGTGAAATTCACAAATTTTTCTGCCATTAATTCACGTGGTTCTTCGGTTTGGGTAAATTTATTCCATGCCGCATATGCATCATTCTGATTACGGATAGTTGCATTACCATAGCCGTCGTAGCCAAGAGTTCGTGTTTTGAGTACAAACGGGAATCTATGGATATTTCCAAAATCAAGTGCCGACTGAACCGAGTCAATGGCTTGAAACTCTGTGGTAGGAATTCCTGCCGATTGGAACGTTTGTTTTTGAACAAATTTATCTTGAATAAGTGCAATTGTTTCTGCTGTCGGAAAGCAAAGTCGCCGTTCAGCAATTTTCTCCAAAATATTGGGATTAATGAATTCATTTTCAAGTGTAATAATATCACTGACCGTAATGAATTCTTCCAAATCTGCTTCGGATGACCAACCGCCGGGAAACTCATGTTTTGTCATTATTCCTGCCGGTGAATTTTCGCCATGTTCGATGATTGCTACTTGCAGTCCAAGCTGATATGCTGATTGGGCAAGCATCTTTGCAAGTTGTCCTCCACCCAATATTCCAAGAGTGAGGGGTTTATTACCTGTGCGACTGTATGGAGAACCAAGCATATTTCTTTATAGAATTAAGAGGTAAATGTACATATCAATTTCACAAAACTACGGGATTTTTCTTGAAATTGATGGTGCTACAAATAATATTAGATGTACAAATACAGCAATCTAATTGTATAACCCGACAATATACCTTGTTCGCATAACGTTTCATCAATATGAAGGGGAACACCAATAAGTGAATGCTTAATTCTTATTCATACAATCAATCTCATCTAAAATGTTTGGTTTTTTGGAGAAAGAAAGGTTATATTTGTCTGTCAAATATGCATTTCAATTGTAGTTTTTATTTATTATTTATGGAGAACATTATAATGTTCAAATACAAATCTCTTCTTGCCGCTATGACGCTGGCAACGCTCATTACAGTTGGATGTAATGAAAATACTACTGATCCGACCGACACAGCCCCGAATGCTCCAACAGCTCTGATGGCGACATCACTCGGTGCAAGTGAAATTGGTCTTAAGTGGACAGTGCCAACCGGAACATATACCGGCTATAAGCTAAGAATGACTGCAACAGGAATAGATACTACGTTTGCAATTAGTGTAGCTGCTACAAATTCATTCAAAGTCTCCGGTTTGACAGAAGGTACAAAATATACCTTCGCGTTGAATTCAGTAAACGGAACAGCGGTTAGCGGAACTGCACCTTCGATTACTTGGTCGCCTGCAACTCGTTTCACTAAGTTAGAAGATGGAAATGATATTAGACTATATGAATATACTTCTTCAAAAGGAAGTGGATTGCTGCTCTATAATTCTCTAACAGGTTTCCCGGAAGTAAAATCTGTTGCATCGGGTTCATTATGGGATTTTGGGATTAGTAATAAAGATATGGCTGATTCTCTCGATGGAGGATCTCCCGGTCAATTAGGTCTAACCATCAATAGCCCGCGAGCAACACTTATGGGTAAAATATACAAAGATGTCAATAGTTTAGATGAAATTTATGAAACCGCCGAATTAACAGCATCTTCTGAAGGGTATTATACTCTTCCAAACGTCACAACAACAGGATACGGATTCGTTCTTAAAACTGCTGATGGGCACTTCGCAAAAGTATTCATAAAATCAGCACTTGGGAAAATTCTTCAAGATACAGGTACAGAGCAGTATGTAACTGTTGAAGTTTCATATCAAAAAGTTGCGGGTGTTCCATTTGCTGAGCCGAATAGTTCAGGTGGAAAATAACACAGTACTCTCTATTTATAAATTTATATAATTCAAAGGAAAAAAGATGAAAAAAATACTTTGCACCTTGGCGATCTTCGCATTAATTGGTGGTTCGGCTTTTTCACAAGAGTTAAAAACAAGAACCAGCAGCGCAAAACCGGCAGCAGCTACAACAGGAGCAAAAGTTGCACCTAAAACAGCAGGCAAAACAATCAAGGGAAGTGTTGTAAGTGTTATGAGTTATTGTTCAGGTAAGGGAGTCGTTTTGACAAAAGAACAAGCTAGTGATATGGCAAAACGTGGCGAAATGATGGGCATCGTTGTTGGGAATGCAAAATCAGGTAAGTTACATCTTGTTTGTAATGCTGATGGAACAAGTGCCGCTTCTAAATTAGCAAATGGCGGTGTTATTTCTGTTACAGGAAAATTGATGTCTAAAGGTGGCGTGAATTTAATAACAGCAGAGTAAGTGCAATAATCTTTTTCTCAGTTGTTATAGACAAAAAAGGCGACTTATCTTACTGATAGGTCGCCTTTTGTATTTAGGGAAATAGGTGTATTAGGAATATGAATTGGATTAATTTTCGAAGCTCTATTCCATAGCACAGGGTTTGCAAACCCTGTGCTATGGAATAGAGTAATACGGATATAATTTAAGAAGTATTATATTTGCATATATTAATTACATTG
>CAZGNO010000019.1:47552-55642 GCA_964527785.1 uncultured Chitinophagaceae bacterium | reverse complement strand
CCGGAACATTTACTACTACGAATGCACATCATGCAATCAGTAATAATGATAATACAGCGCGTGAACTTCGATTCACAGAACCAAGCGGCTCGGGAACGAATTATACAGCATTCAAAGCAGCAACACAAGCAGCAGATATAACCTATACGCTTCCGACAACTGCTCCTACAAACGGACAAATTCTTTCCTCATCATCTGCAGGTGTTCTAAGTTGGTCAACACCCGGAGGTTTAACAAACTTTACGGAATCGGTGAATACTTCTACTCCAAACGTGACTGTTCCGATTGCTCAGTTACTTGCTGCAAATGGAGCAACTAATGTAGATATAGCACTTACCCCAAAAGGATCGGGTTCACTTACAGCGCAGGTAGCAGACAATGTATCCACAGGTGGCAACAAGCGGGGAGTGCAGGCAGTTGATTGGCAATTAGTAAGAGGTTCTGCAACCCAAGTGGCAAGCAGCGATAATAGCACTCTCAGCGGTGGGGCTAATAATACTGTAAATGGTCAGTATGGAGTAGTTGCAGGTGGCTTTGGCAATACAGTTTCAGGTACTAACTCTGTTATTGGTGGTGGAAATACAAATATTTCAAATGCTTCATACTCAACAGTATCGGGTGGTACGTTAAATCAGGCAACTTCTGTATCTGCTACTGTTGGTGGCGGGTCAACCAATACAGCAAGTGGCACCATATCAACAGTAAGTGGAGGGCTAAGTAATACTGCAAGTGGTACTTATTCTGCAATTGGCGGTGGATACTTAAATACTGCAAGCAATGATAATTCAAGTATAGGTGGAGGACAATCGAATACCACTAGTGGTCAATTTGCTGCAATCAGCGGTGGATTTTCTAATACATCCGGGGGAAATTATTCAACTATTGGTGGTGGAAACGATAATAGCGCCGCTGGTTTAAATTCGACAGTAAGTGGTGGAGCTACAAATGTTGCGGATGGTATTGATGCTATCGTAGGCGGAGGAGAAGGTAACATTTCGAGTGGATTCGCTGCAATTGTTCAGGGCGGATACTCAAACTCAGCATTAGGAGACTATGCATCAATTTTGGGCGGAAGAAGTTTAACATTTGATGCAGCAGCCGATTATTCCTTTGGATATTTAGCGAATGCAGGTTCAAATTCTATGACAATCAGTGCTCCAAATACAGCCGTTTTTGGCAATACAAACCTTTGGCTTGCAAATAATACCAACTCTGCAAAAGAGCTTCGTTTTTACGAGGCAAACAACACAGCGTCCGGCGCATTCCCTCCTGCCGGTATAAACTACACTGCCTTCAAGGCAGGAGTTCAATCAGCCAATATCACCTATACTCTTCCTACAGCAGACGGTGCAAGCGGTGATGTTCTGACTACAAACGGCAGTGGAACATTAAGCTGGACAACAGCTTCAACATCGGGAGCAGCAGGCGGAGATTTAAGCGGAACATATCCAAATCCTCAGATTGCCGCAGGATCAATCCTGAATGCAGATATTAATGCGGCAGCAGCAATCGCGTATTCTAAACTTAGTCTTGCAAACTCAATTGTATCCGGTGATTTGACTTCAAACTCAGTAAACGGAGCTAAAATCGCAATGGGCTCGGATGCAACAGGCGATATTATGTATTACAATGGAACAGATTATACGCGCCTCCCGGTAGGAACAAACGGCGAGGTTCTTACCCTTGCCAGCGGTATTCCTTCATGGGAAACTGCTGCGTCAACAGTAACTACAAATTCATCATTGACCGGTAATGGAAGCGGTGGGTCTCCGTTAGGGTTAAATCTAGGAAATTCAAATACGTGGACTGCGAATCAAACATTTGGGGGCACTTTCTTGATAACTTCGAACTCAAAAATTGCTATGACAAATTCAGATAATAATTCAAAAGATTTACGCATACAAGAACCATCCGGTTCAGGTTCACAGTATATAGGTATCAGATGTCCCGCTGTTACTAACAACGGGAATTATCTATGGGCAGCTTCGGTAGGTTCGGTTGGACAAGTGTTACAAATATCATCTACGAACGGGATAGACAGTGCTTCCCTAGCATGGGGCACGGTTACTGCAAGTTTGGCTAACTTCACAGAATCGGTAAGTACTGCAGCACCGAATGCTACAGTTCCTGTAGTACGATTGCTTGCAACCAATGGTGCGACAAATGTTGATATAGCTCTTTCACCCAAGGGAACAGGTGCACTCACAGCAGATAGAGCAGATAACACTTCTACAGGCGGTAATAAAAGAGGAGAGTACGCTGTTGACTGGCAAATGGATCAACTTACTGCCTCGGATGTGGCGAGCGGACAAAATTCAGTAATTGGAGGTGGTGGACATAATATAGCAAGCGGAAGTTACTCGACTGTAACCGGAGGGTATGGTGGAAATGCAAGTGCTGCGAATGCAACAATAGGAGGAGGAAATGGAAATGCTGCGTCCAACACATATACTACGGTATCAGGTGGTGATGGCAACACAGCCAGTGCAAGTGGAGCAACCGTTGCAGGAGGTACCAACAATACTGCCAGTGGAGATAATTCATTTATTGGTGGTGGGGCAGGAAATACAGCGGCGGGTTCATATTCATCAGTACTGGGCGGGAGAGGTTTTTCTTTTGGTTCAAATGGGTACCGTTCAATCGGTTATAATGGTAATAATGATGCTGATAATAGAAATATTACTATTGATACTGCAAATACTGCAGTTTTCAATAATGTCAACTTATGGCTGTCGAACAATGATAACAAACCTCGGACACTTCGTTTTTATGAGCAATATAACACAGCAGGAACATTTCCGGGTGCCACAAACTATGTAGCTTTCAGTGCTCCTAATTCGATTACTTCCAATCAAATATATTATCTGCCTTCTGCTTATCCAACTTCTGACGGACGCTCGCTCACAAGTAATACAGCAGGAACTACAAGTTGGGGGTTACGCTCAATTCAGGTTCTCAACCAGAATGTGGATTGCGGGAACCTTGCAGCAAACGGTGGAACAGCGTTTGTTGATGTAGCTACTATAACAGGTGCTGCAGTGGGAAGCACGGTTACTGTTTCTGCTCGCGGTGATATGGAAAACGGTGTTATTATCGCGGGGGCTTATGTATCGGCAGCAAATACAGTTCGGATTAAATTTGTAAATGCAACGGCGGGTGCAATTAACCCGGCTGCAGTGAACTTCGACTTCACTGTTGTACAACCATAAACCAGTTATCAATGAAAACAACAATTATTATGATTCTCCTCTTGGCGGCTCTTAGTGCTCAGGGGCAGGTAAAGCACCCAAGCTCGGTAATTGGGGCAGGAGGCGAGACAATGCAAACACAGTCTCATATCCTTCGAGGAACTGTATCTCAGTTTGCAATTGATTATTTGCCGAATACTCAGGGTGATCATGGAGTGGGGTTTTGGTATCAACCGTCCTTGCTTTATAAATTCCGTGATAACAGCAGTTACATTATCATTCCGAATGTAGCTGCCAATTCGGGAGATTTTGTAAATATTCCGGTTATTCTTGAATCATCAAAAAATTTATTCCAAAACGGGGCAAAAACATTCGAGGCGAAAATAAAGTTTAACAAATCAATGCTTGAGCCGATTGAACCTTCACAATACGAAGTTTCAGGGAATAATTATATAATTACAATTCAAGGAACTGTGAAAGATACAGCCGGAATATTAGCAACACTGAGATTTCGTGCGCGCTTGGGTAATGATTCGGTTACTCCTCTTGTGTTTGAATCGTTTCGATGGATTGAAACTACCAAGCTCAAAGTTACAACTCAAAACGGAGAGTTTACTCTGAATGATTTATGTAAAGCAGGAGGTACAGCCCGGCTGGTAAAAAAAGGAACAGCACTTACGCTTGCCCCGGTAACTCCCAATCCTGTAAGAAATTCAACAGTTATCTCGTTTGTATTGAATGAACATACATCCGTTCGTTTGATTGTTGTAGATGTTTTGGGACATGAGCTCTCAGTATTGAAAAATCAAGAACTTAATTCAGGAAGATATGAAGCTAATTTCGATGCTTCCTTGCTTTCTGACGGAAAGTATTTTGTAGTGCTGCGCACTGAACATGATGTTCTGTTCGAACCGATGCAAATATCAAAATAACGATGAAAATGATCAGGTTATAGCCATGAAACATAGTTACAAAATGAAAACTCTACTCGGAACAATCAGTTTGATTATCATACTTGTAGGAGCGCATAGAGTACAAGCCCAAAACTCAAATTTGGGTGAAGAAATAAAATTTCTCGGCAATGTGGGAATAGCAGGCGCGTATGGGCTTCAAAATCACTCAGTAAATTTCAAAGGTTTGCCTGATGTACCGAGTTGCTGCCCTACATATTCCACCGGAAACGGAAACGGTTTATCTCTCGGAGGGCTCTATGAATTTCCAGTAAGCACGTATTTGTCTTTCGAAATTCGTGGATTATTATCAACTCTTGGAGGTACATTAAAAGCAAGTGAAACGAAACTAGTATTTGACGGCAGCAGTTCAGTAAATGGAGTTTTTGAACACACGATCCGGTCAAAATTTACTTCAATTGATTTACTGCCAAGTATTCGATTTTCAGTAATGAAAGGGCTGAAAATAAATGTAGGTATCGGTGCCGGTTGGATTACAGGGGCTACGTACACTCAGGAAGAACGACTCATTACACCGTCTGATTTGTTATTTGAAAACGATAGTCGTTCACGATTGAATTATTCCGGTACAATTTCTAAAGTAAATAATTTCCAATTGCGTGCAGTCGGCGGGTTAAGCTATGACCTGCCTCTTAATGCAAACGAGACGATGATTGCTGCACCCGAAATTTCGTATTCGCTTGGATTTATGGATGTCCTTCAAACCGCTACATGGAAAGCAAATTCACTGCGAGTTGGCATTTCACTCAAATATGCATGGTATAAGTATCCCGAACTCATTGAGTCGACATTAGATAAACCATCGTTACCTGAGCCGGAGGCACCGGAGCTTACATTAAAACGTGTAGTTATTAGCGGTTCAGCAAGCGGAGAGTTTCAGGATGAAGTGGGCAATCCAGCAAAGGCGCAAATTTTGGATATTAAAAATATTACTTCAACTAATGTATCGGCATTGGTCAATTATGTCTTTTTCGACGATTCAAGCGCAGTTATCCCACCACGCTACACTCTGTTAAATCGCGGTGAAGTTGATAACTTTCTTTTGAAGGATCTTGAAGGTACTGGAACTCTTCCAATCTATTATAATATTCTGAATGTTATTGGGAGCAGAATGAAATTGTATTCTGATGCTACTATTATATTAACAGGGTGTTTATCCGGTGGCGATTCAGAAAAAGACAAACTCCGACTCAGTAAAGATAGGGTAGATGCTGTTAAAGAGTATCTGACCGATACATGGGGAATTGACCCAAAGCGAATAGCTGCTAAATATCGCGGGCTTCCTGATGTTCCTTCTAATGTAAAAAATGAAGACGGTCTTGCTGAAAACCGCAGAGTAGAAATTACCTCGAAAACTTGGGAGATTCTTGATGTTCTTTCGTTTAACGATACTGTTCGCCAGCTTTCTGTGCCGATAATTGCACTTAAAGCAGATGCTAAAGCAGAATTAGGAATTGAAAAGTGGCGTATTACTGCATCCCAAGATAAGAAAACGCTAAAACAGTTTACCGGTGTTTCGGATATTCCGTCGGAGAAATTTATTTGGGATTTAGCAAAGGAGCCGCAATCAATTCCTAAACAAGGTGACCCGATTTCACTCTCAATTGATGTGACCGACAGGGAAGGGAATACGGCAACAATCAAAGGTGAATCCATAAAAATCAAACAATTCTATGACCAAAAGGAGCGAATTGAAACATTCAGTTTGATTATTTTTGGGTTCAATCTTAGCTCTGTAAACGAATCGAATCAACGAATCCTTGAAATGATTAAAGGGAGGATCACTCCAAAATCCATAGTAACTGTAACCGGTTTTACTGACCGTACCGGAGCTACAGATTATAACCAAAAACTATCTGACCGCCGTGCCAAAGAAATTGGGAAAATGCTTAAAGTGAAAGAAGATAACGCGACCGGCAGAGGAGGAGATGAATTACTGTATGATAATGATTTACCGGAAGGAAGATTTTACTGCCGAACTGTACGGGTTACCGTAGAGACTCCGTTGGAATAAGTGTAGGAACTGAAAATATTCCGATTGTATAAGTTTATCAACGTATTATAAAAAAAATCTTGATTGAAAGGTGTAGAATATGTAAGTTGCACATATCATTCACATACCACTTCATCAGCTATAATTACGGAGATAATTTATATGAAAATTACTCTACTCCTGTTGCTGCTTATTTCTTCTGTTGCTGCTTGTTTTGCCCAAAAAGAAGCCACTCATTGGCTGTTTGGCGATGGTGCCGGAATTAAATTTATTAATGGGAATCCCGTACCAATTTCAGGAAAGATGTTTACGGAAGAAGGTTGTGCTACTATTTCAAGTAGAAATAGCGGTCAATTATTATTCTATACCAATGGTGATACGGTTTGGAATGCAAACAATATAGTAATGGAGAATGGACTCGAACTTTGTGGCGGATGGTCTTCTTCACAAAGTGCAATAATAATTCCCGTACCATACAAGGACGACCAATATTATATTTTTTCAGTTCCTGATTTGACTTCAGGCAACGTTGATTCAACGAAAGCGTACTACTCAGTTGTTGATATGCAATTGAATAACCAAACTGGAGGTTTTGCTCAAAAAAATATACCTCTCATCGGTTTGGATTCGGCATCTGAACGTATAGCTTGTACATTCGACAATAATAGATCGGGGTTCTGGGTTGTTGTACAACACGCCTATAGACCACTTTTCTATTCCTACCATATTACCGCAGGCGGAATTGCACCCCCAGTTATTTCCTCCTATCAACCGAGCAGTTACTTAGCAGTCAATGACCGTGATGCCGGCTGTATGAAAATATCCCCAAATGGAAAAAAACTAGCTATAACCTCAGCATTTATTGGTTTCTTCTATTTATTTGATTTTGATAACAAGACAGGTAAAGTAAGTAATTTACTTGACTTATTTCCTCGACCCAAACCCACTTCTCCGCCTATCGAGGCGTACGGCTTGAGTTTCTCACCGGATAATAGCAAATTATACGGATTCTATAGAATTGAGAATGCCAAGGAAGCAGACCTTTATCAATTTGAGGTGGATAAACAGGACAATGCTTCAATTCTAAATTCTAAAGTCCTAATTGAAGACAATTCGGAAGCCAAGATGAAATGGGCATGGAGAGCAATGCAACTTGCCCCTAACGGAAAAATCTATTGTACTCGGAACGGCTTCCCATTTCTTTCAGCAATCCGAAGTCCGAATCTCAAGGGTAACGCTTGTGATTTTCATGAAACAGAAGTAAACTTATTCTCGAACAGTGAAGCAGGATTACCCAATTTTATTGATAGTTGGCTGGGTACAAAAATGTCGGATACTGTTATTTGCTCCGGCGGGATTGCGCGTATTGGCTCTGAGGGTAGTCCTGACGGAATTTACAACTGGAGCCCTGCAGGTACACTCAGTAATCCAACAGCACCGATAACAGAAGCCAGACCGCTTGAGACAACAATGTATTATCGAACTTTTACAAGTGCCGACGGAAGTATTATAGTTGATTCAGCGTTAGTTACTGTTGATAAACCCATCGCAGATGCAGGCAATGATAAGACCGTATGTTACAATGGTATAGCACCAACCGTCAAAATCGGGAGTGCTCCACTCGATGGCTATACATATTCGTGGACTCCCAACGGCGAAATACAAAACCCCGAATCTTCCGAACCGATTATTAACCCTACAAAACCTACACAGTATATCGTTAGAGCAACAAGTCCTTATGGCTGCTCTGCATACGATACTATGCAAGTTAATTTAAGGAAAATAAATAAAACTGTTTCACGCGATACTGCAATATGCAAAGGTACCGGTGTACGACTGTCAGCTGGAGGTGGTACTGAATATATGTGGTCTCCGTCAATCGGGTTAGATAATCCCGCCATATCAAATCCGGTTGCTTCACCCGACTCAACTACAGAA
>CAZGNO010000019.1:0-47542 GCA_964527785.1 uncultured Chitinophagaceae bacterium | reverse complement strand
GAATACAGAGTTATAATAAAGGATGGAATATGTATTGATTCAGGTATTGTAACTGTAAAAATAATTCCGCTTCCTGAAGCAAATGCAGGTCCGGATAATATGTTTTGTGACGGTATTCCGATCCGAATTGGTGAATTATCCAAAGCCGATTATACATATTCATGGCAACCGACA
Organism: uncultured Chitinophagaceae bacterium; assembly: GCA_964527785.1. Taxonomy (GTDB): domain Bacteria; phylum Bacteroidota; class Ignavibacteria; order Kapaibacteriales; family UBA961; genus JADJXV01. The sequence continues at coordinate 47,368 of CAZGNO010000019.1, read as the reverse complement.
ACTGGTCTGGACAATTCGATGAGTGCTAATCCTCTGGCATCTCCTAAAATTTCTACAAGCTATATAGTAACAGTCACCGGAGAAAATTGCTCAGCAAGTGATACTGTTTATATTAGTGTAGGAAATGTTATTGCCAAAGCATCAAATGATACAGCCGTATGTCTGGGTTCAATGATTCAACTGTTCGCAAATGGAGGTGTAAATTATATATGGTCACCAAGTAGCGGATTAAATAACCCGACTATTGCGAATCCAATATGTATAGCAAATTCATCAATTACGTATATGGTAATTGTTTCAAACGGATCATGCAGTGATACAGAATTTATAGCTGTCAGTTTGCTTCCGAAGCCACAAGCACAAGCTGGAAAAGATACGGTGATTTGCACGGGAGACAGAGTACAAATTGGAGATTTACCAATTGCAGGAAACACGTATTTGTGGACACCGGCAACAGGATTAGATAATGCTTTTATTGCAAAGCCGACTGCTGCCCCAAATATAACGACTCAGTATATTGTGTCGGTTCAGAGCTCGAATGGGTGTAGTAGTTATGATACTGCCGTAGTAACGGTAAATTCTTCAATTGAGCAAATATTGACCCTCGACCCGCCGGTTGTTTCAATTTTTCCGGGACAATCATTTGTAACAACACTACATATTCCGAGCGGAGTGCTGTCGTGGAATGTTAGAATCAAATATGACAGTTTAATTGTAGCATTTGATTCTATTATAGGAACTATGGGCGGTATAGTGCAGAATTTCTCTGATGAACTTGGACAATTATCTCTTAACGGAAAGGGAAGAAATACCGATGTTATGATACGTTTCAACACATTTTTACCAAACAATTTCGACACTGTATTTATAATGGATTTAGTAGTAGATTCATTCGAAATTCAACAATGTGATACCATTCTTTCTCGAGGATGCAAGCTAGAGATGGGTGAATATTGCGGCAGAAAACTCCGCGCTGTAAAAAGTTCATCTAAAAGTTACTTTCTCAAATCAAATGAAAATATGGTGAATATCGGTGTCGGTTTGTCGAGTATGGTTCGTCTTGAACTTTATGATTATACCGGAACTCCCGTAAGGATTTTGATAGATGATTTTATGGAGGCAGGAGAGTATTCCGTCAATGTAGATTTACCGACAGGAGTATATTTTTGTGTACTTAAAGCCGGGCAGTTTTCAGAGGCACGGAAGATGGTAATAGTTCGATAAGGTTAGAGGATTCCACTTAACTGTAGTGACAATTAATCCATGAAAAATCAAAACAATTAAAGGGCAATATCTTGCTGATATTGCCCTTTAATATTAGATATGATCATATCAGAATGAGTAGCGAATACCCAACTGCATTTGATAACGCGAAACTAAGTCGTTAAATTGGAATGGATTTTTTTTGTCAATATAACTGAATAGCGGAGTTCCTTTGGGAATTTCAGTGTCATTTTCCCCTAGTTTATTGCCTGCCTGTGCCAGACCTTCAAATCGAAGAAGCAAGTCCCTGTTTAGATTCACCGAACGGACACGCCCCCATTCCGAATTATGCAGATTAAAGAAATTCAATATATCGAATGTAATCTCAAGTTTATGATCGTCAAGAGCTATATTGGGAATTTCCTGAGCTATTCTCAAATCGAAACGCTGAGCCCAAGGTTCGCGTGCACCATTTCTCTCTGCGATTTGCCCACGAACAGTCTTGAGATAATCGTCGCGGTCAATGTATGAGTTTAGAGCGTCGTAATCGCTGCCCGGTGCTCTTGTTTGTGTAGCTCCTGTTCTGATAAGCGTAATGTCGTTTCTGTCCTTGGGGACATAAATAATATCATTCCCGGTGTTGCCGTCTGCATTTACATCGCCATCGTATACATACGTAAACGGTACGCCCGAATTTCCTTCATAGAAGAACGAAATCGAAGTTGAGAAATTCTTTGAATAAGTATATTTATAAGTCATATTAGCAATTACTCTATTTGGAATATCGAATAGAGACCTGGTCAACGGCGCATGATTCGGGTTGTCGGTGACATAGTTGAATGCCCATTGCGAGAGAGCTTGGCTTGAAGTCCCGCTGTTTTGATCTTTTGCCCCACCCATTGTGTAGGCGGCACTTGCAAAAAAACCGTTATCAAATTGTTTTTGAAGTTGAACCGAGACACTATACTGATATCCTTCGCTTGTATTCGAGAGGACAATAGCATTTGTAATAGGACCTGCTCCTGTACCTACCTGCAAGCGACGAGTAGTATTTCTTCCACTGTATGTACCGTAAACTCCGCGTCCACCCGGTAGTTTTGCACCTAAAGCGTTAGTATCCAATCTGTCTCCGAGATTTGCATCAGTATAATAGATGTCATTGAGAGTTTTTGAATAAATAGCATCAATTGTTCCTGTAATACCCCAAGGAAGTTCCTGATCGAAACCAAGATTCAACCGGGCAATTTGCGGCATTTTGAAATCAGCGGAGGTTACGTCAATTTCAGTTGCTGTTCCGGCTCTTTTCAAAAAAGCGGAATCACGAGGGTTTAATGCTTGATTGAATCTAACAGTGTCTTGAGGTCTTGTATTTAGGTTCAAACGTGCAAATTCCACCCCTGTATTTCCAAATTGATTAGAAATCCAAACATAAGGAACACGACCGGTAAATACTCCGACACCACCTCGAATAATGGATGATTTATCATTACTTACGTCATAATTAAAGCCAATTCTCGGTGAAAACAGCAGGGTAGATTTAGGAACTTCGTTGGTTTTAAGCCCAAAAGTAGCAGTCGGATTATTTTGAAAAGCAAGAGTATTTGCATTGTATTTGATTGTATCTGCCGAGATATTATAGGCAGGTTTATCGTTTACAATTGGAATGTCGGCTCTGATTCCGATATTTAATTTCAAATTTGACATAACCGACCATTCATCCTGAAGGTAAAAGCCAAGTTGCATTGCTCCAAATTTTGCAGCAAAATCCGGATCAATTCCCGGACGAGTAAAGCTATACACAAGATTACCTGCGACTCCATTTCGGAAATCATTGAGAGTATTAAAAGTATATGTACCGTAGTAATCACGTATAAATAAGTTCTTGAATGTGAATATTTCGTTTTGAGTTCCGAGAGTAAAGATATGATCTCCTGTGAGATATGTTAGATTATCTGTGAGCTCAATCACCGATTGGGATAGCTGGTTTTTATTAGAGAAATTCTCTGAACCTGCAGTGATACTGGCAGTTCCCATCCGTGAATCTCTAACAATAATTGTTGGGAATGGATTACCCGTTATTTCACGGTTATCATCAATCTGTGTGTAGCCGAGGATAAGCTCATTTGTCATATCAGTACTTACAATGCTGTTCAGCTGCAAAACACTTGAGCTTACTTTGCTGTGAATATTGTAGTTACGACTGCTGAACAGAACGGCATTGATACCCGGAATAAATACATCATTTGAAGCATCTACATAATTTTGACGGAACGTAAGTTTGTGATTATCGGATATATTCCAGTCCAAACGTGCAAATAATTTTGTGCTTGGTCTTTCTGCCTCGAATGTACCGGTTGAACCGGGTTTGTAATTATACGTGTTTTGTAGAATTTGACTGACAGTATCGGCTATTGAGCGAATCATTGCAGCGGATGAATTTTGTGTGAATGCAATGTTTTCGTAAGGTTGTTTTTTGCCGGTTAATTCAGCATTCACAAAAAAGAAGAGGTCGTTTTCAATGATTGGTCCGCCTAAGCGAAAGCCGACTTGGTACTCACTGAAATTTGCAAAGGGAGTTTTGATTGTTGAATCTGTATATGTACCAATTATAGGTGATCCGGTAGCATCTTTTGCTATATTGTACCGAGTAGTGTTAAGGTCTCCTACCATTCCCTGATTACGGAAAAAGTAATAGGCGGAACCTTCAAATTTATTTGTACCGGATCGTGTAACTGCATTGATACCTCCTCCGGTAAAACGTCCTTGACGAACATCATAAGGAGAAATAACTACTTGAAATTCTTGGATAGCATCCAAACTGATGGGATTAGTTTGCGTTTGGCTTCCGGGAGTACCGGAAGCTCCCAAACCGAAAAGATCTGAGTATTGAGTTCCGTCAATTTGAATATTATTATAGCGGTTGTTACGACCTCCTGCTGAAGTTCCTCCGTTTGTACTTGTCATTTGAGGGCTAAATTTTGTAAAGTCTTGGAAGCTCCTCGAAATCGTAGGAAATGATTCTATCTGTTCTTTCGAGACGTTTTGAGTAGCTCCCGTTCGCCCGCTACTCAAAACTGAGTTTTTCTCGGCTACAACTTCTACAGTATTTGTCTGAATGTTAGCTTCAGACAGCGTGAAGTTTATATTTAAATTTTGGCTGAGGCGTAGAGAAACATTACTTTGTTTCTCCGGTTTATAGCTAACCATAGAAGCAGTAACGGTATAAGGACCTCCAACCCGCAAACCTTGAATATAGAATCTGCCTCCTGTTGAAACTCGAGCTCCATACTTTGTTCCTGTCGGCTCGTGTAATGCAACGACTGTAGCACCAATAAGACCTTTTCCCGATTTATCTTTCACAATTCCATTTATTGCAGCCGTTGTAACACCTTGTGAACGTACAATACTGATATTGAACACCAATGCTGCAATAATTATAGTACAGTAAAAAAACTTCATACAATACCCCTTGAAAAATGAATAAAAAACGACTTGCAAAATTACTCTGCAAGTAAGCAGGATGTTTTTTATGATTTGATAAAGGAAGGTATTGCTGAAGTAAACTGCAATAGTAAGAACTGTTTAATGTAGTATAGTGACCGTTGCTACATTATTTTTACCTGTTACTACATTATTTTCGCAATTTCGCCTAAAAGACTTTTACTCAAATAATGTAGTAACGCTCATACAAAATTGCACAATTATAGCGTCATTATCAACATATAAACGCATTAACACAACACTGCTGATATGTCATATACCACACAAGAAAGCCCCGTCAAAATCAATTGGCGGGGCTTCTATCGTTATAGGTCAGGATAGGCAAGCTCTACAGTGTCCGGGTCGTAGTTGGTAATGAGGAGTTCGGTAACTTTGCTTACTTCATCACGGGCTAGCGTATAGGACGTGGATACTTCTCTAATATAGAAATCCTTAAATAGCTCCCGTATGTATGGCACGTTGTTAATGGACATCATAAACTTACCCTTGCATCCGGCAAGAATATCCCTCAACATCTCAAAATCAGCACGGGCAAAGATACCTTTGCCGTAATCACTCTCACACCCGAAATAAGGTGGGTCTATGTAAAAGAACGTCGCCTGCTGGTCACTCGCTTTGATTACTTGAGCGTATGGTCTGTTTTCAATACAAACGGCTAATAATCGCTCCCTAACTAATTTAAGCTCTTCCTGTATCTGCACAGGGTTTGGGCGCGGCTTGCGTGTTGTAGGCACTACAAACGACCCAAAATCGAGCTTACTGCCAAACGAATTCTTAACCAAGAAATAAAACCGAACCGCCCGTTGTATATCGGTCAAATGAACAGGGTTTTTATCCCTCAGCGCGTTATACTCATCGCGAGCCGTCAAGACGAACTCAGCGCACCTAATAAACTCTTCCAAGTGATTTTGCAGCACCCTGTACATGGTCACAAGCTCACTGTTTATATCATTTATCACCTCTACTTTCGAGCGGGGCTTCTTGAACATCACCCATGCCGCCCCTGCAAAAACTTCCACGTATTTTTCGTGTACAGGGATACCCTTTATTATTATCTTAGCTAACTTAGACTTGCCTCCCAAGTACGATAGCGGACTATTTACAACAGTCATAAAAAAAACCTCTTAAAATGGAAAAGAACAATAAAAAAAACCGACTAATTAACAGTAATCATACCTCCTGTACCTCACCCTAATGCGCGCCTCATAGCCATCCGCACCCGCCGAATACGTACCGCTTCCATTCGCCAAAACGTGCAGATACACAGTTGTATTACTGCCCGAATCTATTTCGTCTTGCGTGAATTCTTTGGGATTCCTAACAAACGTTCCGGGGCGCGCCTGCTTAAAGCCGAGCGCAACCTGACTGCCAAGCTCCTCATATTCGAGCGTTGTGAGTTTATCAATGGAAAGTATTGGATTTGCTTGCTCATAGGCATTCGTTGCCGCGTACGCCTCACCCGCCGCAACAGAATAGCCGTTGTATCCAAGCAGAACAAACTTCACAGGGAGCTTCACAAGCGTTCCGCCTGAATTGCACCGCTCCATTAATTCAAAGCCCAATACTTCGGTGACTGTACCCGCGCCTCTAAAAAAACACTTAATCGGGATTGCCCCAAATACCGACTTTCCCGCTACCAACGCCGATTCATACGGCGATAATGTCGTTTGAAAAATCTTAACATCTTCCGTCACGGGCTGCAAAATCCTTGTCTTGCAATCGCACATAAAAAACCTCTTAAAATTATACTATAAATGCTGAATTTTCATTTCCTACCCAACTAACGGTCATATACGATAAGTGCTGATAATCAGGGACATGAAACAGCATCGGCACAAGCACACCGTTATGCGACAAACACAGAGTAATTGTGTCCGTTGTGCCGTTACAATACACATACGCCTGCCCCATCAATTTAAAGGGTCTGTTTTGATTGTAATGGTAATCCACAATTGATATTGTCCCTTGGCTCAGAATATGCAGATTGTACGTCAAAACAGCTTGGTTGTACGTATCGTAGCAGTGACCGTACACATTATACCAACCGCGCCTTTTTGGCGTTACAACGCCATTCGAGAAGTCAAAGTCGGCATGGTTGTCCACAATCGTTTGAAATGGTATTGGAGTTGCTGCCCCAACGTTCACGGCAAAGTTAGCGGTCGGGTTTTTTACTACAATTATCGGTCGGGCTTCCGGCTTTATCAGCGACTTTGCGAAACACTCCAAGGCACGGTCGCGGTCGGCAATTTCTTCCTTTAGTTGGTCGTACATCGAAAGTAAAATCGGCTCAATTTGCGACAAATCGGGCTTGGCACTTATTAAGGTAAGCGACTTGTTGATTTTTTGAGTAACATTCGCAACCAACTGTCTTGTACGGTTACTGTACGAATTTTGCTTCAAGCTGTGGGTTCGCCTGGAATCATTATTGTGCGCAAACATAAATTAGCCCTCAAATCCGAAAAATTCTACTTCGCAAGGCAGTAAGTTGTTGTTTTCGTCGCGCTTTTCTACAACTTTTTTAAGTATGGCGAATTGCGGCGTTTTGCCGACCAAAGCAGGATGTATAAACTCACTCATATCGTATGTCTTGCCCGCGTCCGACGGTGAAATCACGCCATAATCAGCCGTGCCGGAATAGGTCATCGTTTGTGAAAACATCTCAGTATTGGCAAGGCACACAGCATACGGAAGGCAGTCCGTTTTTTGAATTCCGACCGCCCAACCCTGCATTAACCGCGCCGCTATACTTGCGCTTGTTAAGCCGATTTCAGGCAATCCGACAACGCCGTGCGGTCTGTCGTACAAATCCGCACCGCTATTCATAACAAGGCATTCGCTCGCCCTTACGAACTGCCTGCCGTATTGTGCCTTAAAAATAACAGCGTTAGATATGTCACAATAGAGTACGTTCGACCTAAATCCGTCGCGCTTGAATATATACGTTTTTTTAATACTTGAGCCGTCAAACGGGTACTTTAACTCAGGAACATACCACGGTAAAAAAGTATCGCCATAAAAAATATTTTCATCGGGAATACCAGCCGCAGACGGGCAGTTATGGAACAGACATTTAATATTGCCGTCCTGTCTGTTTTCGGACGTGCCGTCCTTATAGTATTCTATCTGGCTTATGTCGCTTTCACCCGCTCCGACGACCTCTGCGTCACACCCGCGCATCGCCGATTCGTTACGCTTTAGCGGCTTTGCTTCCCGTATAAACGTTGATTTATCCAATACCGTCGGCTCGTCATCCATTAATAGGTTTGCAGAAAACTCGACAATACCTGTTGCCGTAAGTGAATACGTGAGCTTACACATCAAATTCGACGCAATATCCATAAGCCAGTCATGTACGGTTTTATACGAGCGAAACATATCGGGTTCGTACAGATACCCGCCAACAATTTTATACGCACCGGGGTATTCCGAATAATCAAACTGCGGATTGCCATACGGGTCATAAACCACATCAAAAAGATTGGTATGTCCAAACTCAAACACCAAACCCGCAAACCACAATTGCGACTCGTCGTAGAACATATTTGAACGGTCAGGGTCATAATCGGCATCCGCCAAATCTACGGTGACAAACGTTCCTATCCCGCCGCCGCTCACAACGTCAGGCGCGTAGAATATACACGGGTCGGACGGTATGCCGCCATCCTTCCAACGAACTTCATTCATTTCCGTGTGCGTTATTACAGCGTATCGCGCCTGCATCCAACGCTGGACAGCCGCAAACAGGGACACGAACTTAAACATCGCCGCACGATGATTATATTTGCCGATACCAATATCATTAAAATACCTGCCCGAATCCATAACCGCGACCCTGCTGCCGTCCTCTTGGGTATATATCACATCCCAAAGATTACTAGCCATCACGGTATTAAACAAAAAATTTTCATCTGCTTGGGCAATAATAGCGTCGGCAATATCGGCGGGTACGGATTGCTCTGCAAGATACCGAGCGACGTGCAGAATTTTTACGGCGTATTCCGTTCCCGTTAATTGCTCGTCGAGTTCGTCGGACGGTTGGGCGATTTGAATGCCCCTGAACCGTACAGGGAACTCCGAAACCGCAAGCTCCGAGTCACCGCCGTCGTCGCTAATCGTCCAAACGTTTACAAACTCTTCATAGACAGGCGCAAGGATATAGTCGGTCAAAACAGGGTCGGATGCGTACATATAATCCAAGTGGAATTTTAGTGTTCGTTCGTCGTTTTTAATCAGTCCGCTCGGATACTTGTCAAACGCCGTTCCGCCGCCAGATATTTGCATTAATGAATACTTAGGAAAAGTAGTTGCACTCGTTATTGTGTTTGCGGCGGGCATCAATTCAACACGCTCCCGAACACCGTCCGAGCGGGTATGAATCGAAGCGTATATTTGCGCGGTTCTACTCATAGTCAGTCTGCTTTCGTAAATGTTACACTGAGGGATTCTTGTGCCGAACCCCAATTTTTTGACGGCTCTATGTCACCGTCAAGCACCACGATTTGCGGCGTCTCAAAGTAATCCAAGAGCGGGAAGCCCGTCGTATGACGCCAGCGCGGCGGCAGCTCGTTTGGCGATGTAGGTTTGGCTAAATACAAAAAGCCCATACTGCAAATATTCTTTAATTGCACTATTTGATTTGTATGTTGTGCCTCGTCATCAACAGTCGAAAACGGCTCGAATTCTATATCGAACGATATTTCTTCTACATACTCACGCCTCTTCGCCCCGCCGAAAAACGTCACAATATCCGCTAAGTTTTTCGGGCGGTAGAGAATGCCGAGAATCTTTAGCTCTATAGATACAGGCGAACCCGTCGTCGGGCTTTCTACCGAATTACCGATAAATTTCATGTAGTATGATGCCATCTTAGTACGACCCTCCAAGAGTTACGGGTTTTGACTGCTTGCCTGTTTGACCCGCTCCAAATGCCTGCTTCGCGTTCCCGCTTCCGGCGGCAAGCATCTTTGTTTGTTTTTTCACTTCATTCCCTGTGCGGTTGGTATTGTCCGCAATCGCACCAAGTACGGGCAATAGCTGCGCTGTTTGTTGGCGTATCGCCTTCTCAAACGCGCTGAATTGTATCAAGTCTTGGCGCACGCTTGCAATCACAGCCGAGGGCTTCGGGTATTGAATAAACTTTGAATGAGAAGTGCTTTGGTGCTTGGATAATACAATTTCCTCAAATGATTTTGAAGTTTTGTTCGATATTTCGACGAGTTCGTAATTGTAAAAATAAGTGCCTCGCGTGTTATTGGCACGGGCATTCAAAACCGCCTCGCCCTCCGAGAGAAGGCGGGGGATGTTGTCACTGGTCATCGTGGCGGGCTTGCCGTCTATCGTGCCGTATTTGTTGTTGCCGCGCACCCACGAGTCACCCTTCTTATTGCCGATTGCGGCTTTTGCCGCTTCTATTGCCGTTGTAATAAGTGCTGTAGCCGCAAGCCATCCCGCAATACCCAACGCATTCCCTGTAAGTGCTGACTGAGGAGTCCCAAGCGACACGCCCAATATTTGAGCCGACCATACCGGCACCATTGCCTGTACTGCGGACAAAGCCGATTTAAGCATCACCTTAATAGCCGACTCGGCAGTAAGAGTTCCCGCCGCCGCAAATTGGGCGAGTTGGGACAAACCCGACGAAGCCACATTTTGAAATATTCCGATTCTTTGGTTTGCCAGTTCATCTTCAGTGGATTTACCCGCCGCAAGCATACCCAAGTAATCCTCTTGCATTTTCGAGGTTTTTAGGGCGTATGCTTGCGCAGAGTTTGAGAACGTAGCAACCGCCGCCTTTTGGAGCTTATCAAGCAAACCGAACCGCGATTTATTTGCCGCCTCCTCGGCTTCACTTTGTTTCTTGCCGAGTTCAATAATTGACTTGGTATAGCCCGCGTATTTCTCTTTTCCGTCTTGGAGCGATTTCAGCAGTTCGGCGGATTTTGCCGCATTATCCTGTTTTATTTTTTCAAGTTCCTGCTTGGATGAATCGTCCTCGACCTTGTTAAACTCGGCAATCAGATTCTCTTTGAACGACAACAGCCCCGCAAGTATCGAACTCTCTTGCACCGCTTGATTGCGAACAATATCCAGTTTCTTTTTCCCGAATTCGGTAATTGCATCCAGTTCGAGCGCGCGATTGCCCTCAGCTTCTTTGAACTGCTTATCGAACAGTTCCTTTGCTGCGACTATCCCCGTTTGCGCCTCGCGTTCGGTCGCGGATTGAATACCTTTGATGCGGATTTGTTCCACACGGAGTATAAAATCCTTTTCGAGTTTTTCGCGCTCTGTTATTTCCTTTTCCGCCGCCGCCTGCACGAGCGGGCTTCCGTATGCCTTCGCCTTTGCCTCGGCTAGAGCCGTCGCTGCTTTGGTTTGCTTTTGTTCGTTTTGGGACAGTAAGGCATCCTCAAATTCCTTCTCGGCTTGCACTACGCCGTCATTTTTTGAAATCACTTCATTGATTTCTTTGTCGGTTTGCAGTTCCAGTATTTTGAGTTTGGACTCCGACAGTTTTTCCGCCCTTTGGAGTGCGGTTTCGCCGCTGACAAGGTCGCTGTTTGCCAGCCGTTCGGCGGCTTTGTTCGCGCGGTCTATCTCGCGGCTCGCCAGTTCGTCTTCGAGTTTCTTCTTGGCGTTATAGCGTTCAACGGCGAACTTACCGTCGAGGGCTTTTAGCTTTTCATTGCCTTCACTGGTTTTAACCTTAATTGCTTCATGCAACTGGTCGAGTTTAATTTGTTCGGCGTTAATTTCATTTTGGCTTGCAGAACTGTTTTTTACTTTGCTAAGTTGCGCCTGTTGGACTTTTACATCTTCATTGATTTTGTCAATGTCGTTTTTGATTTGAATTTGCAACAGCTTTTTCGCAAGTTCATTTTGATTAGAAATTGTCGCTTTAGCCGCGTCCTCTTCAAATCGGGCAATTTTATCGAGACCGTCTTTTGCAGTCTGCACTCTATTTTGAACACCCTTTACGTTGTCGTCGCCGCTCTTTTGAACATTGTGCTTATTTTCAATTCGAGCGATTTCGTTGTTTCTTTTGTACTCTTCATTCGCCTTTTTACGAACCTCACGTTCTTTGTTTTGGAGTGCGGCTATTAATTCCGTAGTATCTTTGGCGGTAAGTGCGTATTCGGTATTTGCCTTTTGCAAATCCTCATAAGAGAACGTACCTTCCCTTATCAGTTTTTGAATATCCTTAATGGCAAGTGCCAAGCCCGCACCCGTATCCTGACTTTTCGTAAGTGCATCGGCGGCGGCTTTCTTCAATTCCCCAAATCGTTTTGCAACATCAAGCACCGCACCCGCGACCTCTTCTGCTTGTTTCTTTTGCTTCTTTTGTTCCTCAACTACCCGTGCGGCTTCCTCTGCTGTCACACCAAATGTTTTAGCAATCTCGGCGATTTTTTCTTTGGTCGGTTCGCCTTCTTTGGCGGCTTCTCTTAGCGTTCCGGCGAGAGCCGCCTTCTTTGCAGCCGCTTCGGATATATTAAAACCGACTGCTATTTTCTTAATCGCGTCGGCGGCACTCACACCCAGCTTCGCTTGGTCGGTGAGTTGTTTTGCAATAATATCACCGCTCGACACTGTCAGATTCTTTTCGTTGTCGGCTTGTGTTTTGAGCGCGGCAATCCGCTTCTTACCCAAATCATTAATGGACTTGATTACCTTTAATTGCTCTTCTTTCGATACGCCCATTTTATCGCCGTCGAGCGCAATCTTAGCCGTAAACTCCGCCGTTTTACTTGCGATTTCATCGGCAGATTTGGCGTTGTATATCCCGTCCGTAAATGATTTGGAAAAGCCCTCTACCGCCTTGCGCGTAGCGGAAGTTCCTGTCAGTCCCTCTTGGATTTCTTGCGCGAATCCTAATGTTTGGAGGTTCGCCAAGTCGCCGCCCAAATCCTTAAAATCACCCGAAAGAACACTCTTAATAGAATCAAAAAAACTCTTATCCAGTGAATCCGTTAATTGATTTTCTACGTCCTCTTTGGCAACATCCACTTCCAAATTCAACTGCACCGTTTGGGCTTGTGCAAGTTTGTTGTTGAGGTTAAAGAGTTCCGCGCCGAGCTTAATCAGTTCGTCACTCGATTTTGACGTCTCGGCTTTGAGTGCCTTCATTTGTTCTTCGGTCGTTTTCCCGCCTGCCGTTACGCCGGGGAACACCGAGGCAACCTTGCCCGACACATCAATAAATTTATTATTCTCTTCGGTCGTTCTGTTGGTGTTATTGGCAAGGGATTCGTACTGCTTCGCAAGGGCTTGACCCGCCAAAACATTGTTATATTTTGCCTGCGTGCTTTGCTGCTGCGTCTTGATTAATTCTTGCTCGGTAGCATTGTCTTCGAGCTTTTCCGCCGCCGTTTCGTGAAGTGCATCCGATAAGAAATGAAGCCCGACCGCGACCGCCGCAATCCCCGCAATGGTAAGCCCTATCGGTCCCGTTGCCGCCGCCCACATTACCTGAAATCCCGTCGCTCCCGCCGCCGATGCGCCTTCCGTCGCAATGATACCCGGCACGACTTTGCCGACCAAACTTTTGGCAAATGTTCCCGCATTGGAAATTAATCCGTCAGGGATAATATTCTTTAATCCGGCTATGGATGCCACAGTCGGCGCAAGCTGCGTCGCCGCCGATGTTACGGTCACAAAGCCCGCTCCGAGCTTATCCACGCCCTGTATCAAAAATGCTTCGGTTTTCGCCTTCATTCCGTCGAGATTCACCTGCACCGAATCGCCCATTTGCTCGAATGCAAATTGCGCGCTTCCCGTTGTGTCCCGAACGTCCTCGAATGTTTGCTGGAATCCTTCCAAGTCGCCCGCGAGCACATTGAATCCCGCCGCCGCATCCGAACTCGAAAACGCTCCAACGGCAGTTTGCCCCGTTTCTTTGAGGGCTTTGTTGATTTTATTAAGTGTTACAGGGAGGTCATCCTGCTTGAGAGATTCGAGGGATACGCCCGCCTTTTTCAAAATCGGGGCAAGAGCCGCTCCGGGCTTTGCAATCTCTAATAAGAGTTGGTTAAGTTTTGTTGTGGCTTGTGCGGTGGGAACGCCTTTCGAGGTCATAACGGCAAGGGATGCACCCACGTTTTCAAGCTCCACACCAAATGCCGACGCGGTCGGAACTACGTTCGACAAACCCGCATTAAGCTCGGCTACACTTGTAACGCCATAATTGACAGTATTAAAAACGATGTCACTAAACTTGCCCGCCTCTTCTGCGCTCTTACCATAGGCATTCAAATTCCCCGCCAAGAGCTTTGTAGAGTCCGAAAGTGTCGCCGCTCCGCCAACTGCTAATTTTGCCGATTCATCTGCAAAACTTTTTAAACCCTCTTTGCCGCCCTTCACACCCGACGCCATAGCGTCAAACATCGTCGTTTGGAACTCCGCCGCCGAGAACGGTAAATCTTGCGACATAGCAAGAGCCGCCTCGCGCAAATCGGGAGCCATAGAAGCGGCTTCCGTTCCAAGAGTACGCATTTGCGCGGTCGCCGTATCCAATTTAGTAAACGGGTCGGTAAGCCCTGCGAACGTACTTGCCATCGTCTGTACGCTTTGGGTGATTTGATTGAAACTAAACGCCTTTTGCAGTCCGCTCGCCGATTCGCCTGTTTTTTTGGTAGCTTTGTCCAGTGCGTCTATTGCACTTTTGGAGGCAAGGGTTTCGTTGGTGACGGCTTTAAACGATGCTGCCGTTGCGGGGTCAATCTTAAAACCCACGCCTTTCAATTTTTCCACTATGGAATTGAACGACGCGGCATCAAGTTCCGGCTTTAAGAGTATGTTGAGCGTAGTTGGCATTGGGTGTTTTTAGGCAATAAAAAAGGTCGCCATCCTGCATTCGGCGCGGCATGAAGAACGTTCGCGGTTTGCATCGTTAGGCGACCCTGTGGTGTCATCGTATAAATTCGGCGGACTTTCTCAGCGTTATAATCTCGTACAGATTATAGAGCGTATCCGAGTAGAGTTTTCGCATTTCGCTTGGCTGTCCGCAAGCGGCTTCATAAACAAGTGATTTTATGAGCCACAATTGCTCGGTGTATTCATCCACGCCCGATTCACCATTTGGAATGAGATTGTACTTGTGCCACGTAGGCGTCTCATCCGTTTGCGCTTTACTGACGCTCCAAATGCGGGCGGTTTGTTGAAGAATTTGTATCGCGCCGTCTTCAATCCGAACGGCTTCATCAAAAGGAACTATGGAAGTCTTTTATATCTTCCAACTCTTGATACCTCCAAAACTCGCCTTTTGCATCGGAGTTTATGAGTTCGATTTCCGCGTCGGTCAGTCCGTCCGTATCAATCAACAGCTTGGCTTTGCCAACTCCCCGGCAAATCCACATAACTTCGCAATCCCGCGAAAATTTATGAATCTGGGCGTTCAACTCCCTTGCTTTTTGAATGTCCGTTTCCGCCTGTACCTTTTCACGGAATTCCGCGATAATTTGATTGTTATCAGCAAGAATCAAATCGGACTCCATGTCAAATTCAATAATCTTCACCCTGCTGTCAATCATGTTTTTAACCCGCTTAAATTCCTTTACCGTGCCGTCGGGCATCTTCAGTGCTATTGTTTTCATGCTATTTCAAACGTACAATTATGAATAAAAAATTACTAAGCTACTTTCGGAAGGAACGCTGTTTTAACGTAACCTTTCTTTTTAATCGTGCGCTTTGCAGCGTCAATCGTTCCCCATATTGTGGCATCGAACGCGGTTTGCGGAATTGCGAACCCGCCCGTTTTGTTGCAGGGGAGTTGCGTGCATTCGAGCGAAGGTCGCACAAACTTGCCCTTTGCATATTCAGTACTGCCGGAAGATTTCTTCACCGATATAATACACATATTCGTGAGCAGCTTTCCGTCCGATGCCGCGGGACCGAGGTCTATGTCCAAATAGACCGCACCGCCCGAAGCTGTCGCGCCGCCGCCTTTTGTGCCGTCCTCGGCTACGACTTCTTCCGTATCGCCGCCACCCGCCGCCTCTTCTTTCGGGCAGGCAATTTCCTGAAACGCAAGAATTTCCTCGTCCATCTTGGTGTGTCCGTAGGTAACTGTCCCTACGCCGTTATCGTCATACTTAAACCCGCTTGTCTCTACAAAAGCGTTTTCCGACGCATCGTTTTTGAGTACCAACGCCGCATCCGCTACGGTCGGCGATGCGATTGGCGTTGCCGCCTCTTCGGCGACCGAAGTAGTTGCCGTATCGGCAGGGATAAACACACTGTGGTCTGATTGTTTTACGCGGTAGATAATCTTAACCGCGCCGCCTCCAACTGGCATAATGCCTCCAATAAAAAAAAAGATGAAAAGGTGAGTTATGGGAGTTCCGGGGAAGGGAGTCGAACCCTCACGGTCAAGGTCACCGCCGACGCCGCGTCGCCCGGAATTTCTTACTTGGTTTTATCCGGCACGAACCAACCGATTGCGGCAAGTCCGAGTGCCGTTCCAATACCTGCGAGTGTCATCTTCCCGCCGCTTGAAACGTAATCGCCTACAGCGACAATGAGCGCGCCTGCGAACCCGGCTAGGGATGTCTTCCAATCTTTTGTAAACATAATCTTATAAAGAATGTGAGGAATAGCGGGCGTTATGTCGCCCATTGTTACCGATACTTGCGGGTCGGGAATGTCCGGCTTTACGATAAGCGGAAGCGTTTTCTCGGCGGCTATCTCAAATGGAACGGACGGCGGCTTTTTAAATTCAACATTCGTGATTAGGATTGCTTTGCCAAACTTCCGAGCCGTTACTTCTGCCGTGCTGTCGCCGCCGGGCTTTCCTGCATCCACGCTTACAACCAAGCCGTTTTCGCCGACTAATTGTTCTGATTTTTCATCCATGTTACACCCCCGCTAGTTGAAAGTGCATACCGTCTTTTCTGTTAAAATTGCCGCCCCAATCAAAACCCGCCGATGTGAAACACGCCACGAATTCAGGTGATAATTGCGGCTCTTGCCCCAGTCCGTTTTCGGAGGCGTTTACATCAATAGCCACACCCCACGAATGGAGCGACATCGAAGTGGTAGAGCCGCGAACCTTACGGATATTAAAACACCCGTCCCATGTTTTCAGTTCGCTTTCGAGTCCGTTTTCTTTCAGATTAGCGAGTGCTTTTGAAAGCGGCTCAACCAAATCAAGATTACAGTAAATGCGCTCAGGAACTGCTTTGCTAATTTGAAGCTCGTCAGGCACATTCCAAAGAATCATGTTCTTTTCGTGCTTGGGGTCGCCGTATTTTTTCAGACAGGTATTACCGTTTATCATATAAAATTTTCCTTATGGTTATGGTTTTTTCGCTCTTGAATTCTCATGCGCGCTTCTAAGTCGTTCATTCGATTGTCGCCGTCAAAAAGTCTTCTTTCTACAACCGCCACAATCGTACTGATTGTATTGAGTTTTATCAGTATCCATCCGAGAAGCCCGCACGCTGTTGCAAGCAAAGTGACAGCCGCCCCGATTAATGCCGCCAAAATTTCTATTGACATGGCTCATTCCAAATCAGCAGTGTTTAATTAACGACCATTATAAAACCGTCCCGCACCTTGAAGTATATATTCTCATGCTTGATACTCCATTGTGCCGTCACCTTGATTACTTTGTCGGTCGCAAAATTCAACCCCGTGAGAACCGCAGGAAAACTGTTTTTACTGACGAACGCCTGACCGATCGTAAATGTAGACATAGGAACTAATCCGCCGCTTGCAAGTGTTTGAATAGTCGTATCCACTCTTTTCAACGTAATCCCTCGCCAACTTTTACCGCGCGAAGAACTGGACATCACCGACTCCCCATTCAACGTAACAAGCGTTTGTCCGTCCACTTTTACCTTCAATGTCAAACTCGCCGTTTTCCCGCTTATGTTCGCGCTCTCCACTCCCAAATGAAGGGCAATCATACCGCCGTCATCCCATACACCCGTTGCAAGCGTGTCAAGAAAAACAGTCACCTCGCCTGTAGTATCCGCACAATCCGCCGTAATTGCAGGGTAGGTATATACCGTTTTTTGAGCAAACAAATCCACATTCATTACCGCCAAAGCCGCTATAATCACGGCAAAACATTTGAGCATTTTCATAACAATCCTTAAATAAAAAATAAGTTTTCCAACTCACGCTTCCAATTCAGCAATATTCACCCTCATGATTTCAATCGCTTCCTCTTCGGTTTGAACACCCTCTTCTATGCCGTCTTTTACGGCATATTTCCCAACTACGAATTTTTGACCATCGTCAAGATGAAAAACCCAGTGAGATTCCGTATGTGCCGTCCTTGTAATTTCGGGTGTATTCATTCTCGTATTACCTCCATAAGTGAACCTCGCTCCACATACGTAGCCGTACCGTTGCTTGCTGCTTGCGCCCATTGGCGAGTTACATAGCCCGCCGTCGAACCGTTATCAACATATCCGAAAGTTCTCGTCGGCACGGTGACATTAAGTGCGCCTGTGTATGCGTTGCTGCTTGTAATCAGTATGTCTGCATTCCCCGCACCTGTTTGATTAGTACTGTACCTACCGCTTGCGCCGCTTGGAACTGTGAATTGCTGTTTAAATCCTCCCGACGAGGGCGCGCTTATCAAATCCTTAATTTCAAACGCCGCACTTTCATTTGCTCCGAGCCAAAACTTAAATTCGTTGTCATCTTGAAATGTCGTAGAACTTGAAACATTTTCACGCGAACGCTTGATTTTCAACTGTACACCCCTTTGAGCGTCAGACTGCTTTGTCATGATTATTTCCTGTACGATACTACCAGTTTTTCACCCGTAAGAGGTGCGGTAAGCATCGTTATATTTGCACCGGAAATTGTATAGTCATTACCCGAACCCGACTCTTGCAGGATGCCGTTCAAATACACGTGCTCACTTCCCGAAGTCGGCGAATTCGCCATAGTGAATGCCGCATTCGACCCGTTTATAAGCCCGCTCGGAACTTCCTTATCAACAAAATTTGAATTTGAGTAGCCGGGCGATGTCGGGATTTGAGTCCATGTAATCGCCGTACTGCCGATTGTTCCTCCTGCATTACTCGAACACATCCACATCGTATCGGCATTTGCCGTACCCTCGTCCACTGTTGTTATCGCCCCGTTCACCTCTACCCATGCATCCATCTGAGAGATTCTGACAAGCGCAGTACTCGATGTAGCAAAGGCGTAAATACCATTTTCAGCAGCACTGGTTTGTGATTTTACAAGTAAATATTCATCGGTCGTCAAAGTTATGCCGTCAAAAACAGCCGTACCCGGATTGCTGATTGTAATATTTCCTGTGGTAGCCGCACGGCAATTCGGTTTAATCTTGAAAACCTGATTTAAACTGGATACCTGTGTATCCACGTAGCTTTTATTAGCGGCATCGCTACTGGCGGACGGATTTGCAAGGTTTGTTATCTTGTTGCTGTTACCGTTCAAATTGCCCGTTAGTGCCACACTGCCGTCACGCTGCAAAAACTCTGCACCATCCTCCAATTTTGAGGTTTCAATATCCGCACCCGCCGAAATTTTTGAGTTATCTATCGCGCCGTCGGCAATTTGCCTTTTCGGTATCCGAGTTTCCATTTTCTAAACTTTCAAATAATTAACCAAAATGTTTTCCCCTGCTTGGGGAGCCGAAACAAGCATTATTACCGTCGAGCCGCTTGTGCTGTAGTCTGATACGATTTTCTGCAAAAGACCGTTCAAAAACACCTGCACCGATTCAGGAACAAAATTATATGCCGTTACAAAGGTCGCGTTAGAGCCGTTCATAACACCCGAAGGAACTTCGCCAAATACCCGAACCCCGTCGCCCCGAATAATATTCACAGTCCCAAACCTTTGGGCAATCACCACTACTTCACGCTGTACAGTAGCTTTTATACTGCCTTCACCTTGCCTTGTAGCAATGATTTGAGTTACCCGCTTGCGGACTATCATGGCAGCACCGTAGCCGTTAGAACCTTTGTATAAGAACCCTTGAAGTATTGGTCAGGTTCGCCGTCTGCGTTAGTCAAAATCGCATCCCACACATACTGACCCGCCGCGATGGCGTTCGACACCTCAAGCTCCATTTCAATCAGTAATACACCGTCCTCAACTTCGGCTATAAAATCGGCTGTCAGTTCCGCACCCACCCGTTTCCGAACTTGTGCCGCCGCCGTCCATCCTGTTGTATCGAGCGGCGTTCCGTCATCGTTTGCAAGCTCGAACGCTTCCCGAACAATACACCCGTGTTTAGCAACTATGTCCGCTTGTGCCGCTTCCATTTTTTGACCTCGTTAATAAGTGGGGGCGGCAATCTCCGCCCCCGTCGCATCGCGGGCGCATTCGCCCTTTATATGGTGATATAGTTACATTCATTTGCGGCTCGTTGGGAAAATATGTAAAACCAACGCACCCCTCAGCCGCACTTAATTAGGTAAATTCTTATGCTAATCGTAGACCTTCAAGTCGAGCCGCCGCCTTCACATCTACAAGGCATTGCTCTACGTCCATTTCTACCGAAGTTGTGTAGTGAACTCCGACCAAACCCAAATTTTTAACTTGAAGTCCTTTATTGGTGGCAAAGGTGAGATTTTCTTTTTCCCCGAATCTGAGGGCGTAGATACTCGAACAATCGGTACTCGAACCGAGCGTTTCTGTAATTGGAATAACCAGCGAAGAATTGTCTTTCGCATAGCCGCTATTCAAAATCGGAACATTGTTGTACATCAGGATTTCCGACTTTACGCCAAATGCTTCGATTGTTGAAATGGACACATATTCCCGTGCAATCGCTTTTATACGCGCAAGCCAATACGAGTTCATCAACACAAGTTGCGCGCCGCCTGTTATCGCAAGAATCAAATTGTCCAGTGCCTCTAGGAACTTTTGCTGCTTTGATTTTGCAGTATCGGAATTTCCAAGAGTTACCGTTTCCCCGTTGTTGCCGCCGTATTTGATGCGCTGAGTCCCGGTGATAAGAGCAGTTAGTCCCGTAATTTCGCTGTCGTCACCCGTACCGTTCACCATTTGGTCGGTGAAATACCGACCCAAACCTTTGGCAAACGACTCCAATTGCCGCACGCGCTCATCCTGAATCGTGAAACCGCGCCGTGACAATGCTTGGTCGGTTTGAATTTTGTCGCCCATGATTCTGAGCGACAAATCAACATCGGCGACGCTTGTCACTACAGGCGTATAATCGTCGTTCAACCCCCGCGAACTGCCACCCGCAACCGTTGCCGGGCTTGTGATTTTATCCGCGTTTCCCGTCATCGAATAGAACTCGACGTATTTGAGAATCGGGGCTTCCGTTTCCATTGCGGCAAGCGCGAGGGACGCGAGTGAAGAACCGTCTACATTTGCATCCCCGTCGGGACTTGAAATTGCTCGTAATAAAGCCATTAGAAAAACTCCTGTGAAAAAATGTATAAACCGTTTTTTACGTAGTGAATGCCGCCGCCGCGTTTTCGCGAAGGGTCTCTAGCCCTGTCGCAGGGTTTGTGCCTTTTACTTCTTTAGTCGTTCCGCTTGGCGTTGTAGAGCCGGGTGTTTTTGCCGCACTTGGCACACCTTCCAATAGTCTCTTCGCGCCTTCAAAGTCCGCTTTGAATTGACGCTCCCAAATAGCCCGCCTGTCAGGCGAGTCGGCAGGGAATTTCCCGTCGGCGACCGCTTTGTCGAGAATGGCTTTTATGTCCACACCCCGCTTTTGCTCATTGTCCAATTTCATGGCTTCCGTTGCCGCAGTCCGTGCAGCTATTTCATCACCGAGCAATTTTTTTAATTGTTCGGTTTGGGCGGTCAATGCCTCTACCTGTGCTTGAAGTTTACTGTCCGTTCCCGCGTTCGAGCCATTCTTTTGAGCGGATGAATCCTCGTCGGGAACATTTGCGATTTTTTCTTCGGCAACCCTCTTTTGGTCATCGGTCAGATTCATTTCCCCGAATATCTTTTTCAATAAATCCTTCAAATTCATCGCTTCCTCAATTCAAAAAAGTTCAAAAAGTTTTTTAGAAAATATTTGTTCCGCCTCAATTACAAAGGCAAAACTACGGCATCCAAAAGCGGGATTTGGAGCGCATCCGTATGTAGCCGACTTTGTGAAATTTCACACGGTAAGTTTGCAGTAAGTTAATTTCTAAAGGAACTATTACGAGGTGTTTATGCCGTTTGTATCATTCGAGGAAGTGTCGCCGCACGTGGCGGGCGGAGTTAAAATAATTCTTGCCGACCCTACCACATTCGCGGCTTTGGAGATGGAATGCGCGAAAATCATTCGCGATAAAACAGGGCAGGCAATTCCGGCTACGATTGCCGATAGGGGGGATTCTGCCGACTGGGTGATTTTGCCCGCAGCGTGGATAATTCAGTATGTCGCCTCCAATCATTTATCAAAAACCTCACCCGAATTGGAAGCGCGGTTCAAAACCCAGTACGGCGAGGCAATCCGAATTCTTGAAAGTCATCCGCTCAGACAAGAGAAAGCAGGGGGCGGCAAGTTTTCTCGGAACGGGTGCATAGAAGGGATGTACGAATAATGCAAAAGACTCTCAGGCAATTACGCGAGGCGGTAATTAACGCCCTTAGAACCGAGAACGCACTCAATTTGCACTGCGTTCCTTTTGACTATATACAGGCAGGGAGCGCGAACGGTATAGACGCTTTCCCTACGCCGTACTTGCTTGTATATGCCCATCACCAAGAATCGGACGAAGCCGAAAATTCAGGCGGAATGCGCATTGCGGAAATCAATATTTTCTGCATGGTAAAACCCGAAGCGACCGACGCGGAAGCGGAAATGAAGGCAGTAGAACTGGGCGAAAAGGTCGAGAAAATTCTAACAAGCGCGCCCGGATTCCAATGGATAAAAGAAGGCACGCCAACCGTCGACGGGACGTATTCTGATTACTCAGCCGCCTATGTGATTTTTACCCACACCTATATTTCTAGCGCACTATGAGCGAAGCAACAACAAAACGACCGAAGGCGAACGGAATCCTAAAGTCCACAAAAGAGACAATCGGCAAATATAAACAGGACTACCCGAAAGCCACTATTGCCGAAATAGCACGGAAGTTTTCCGTGACAGAAGGTCAGGCGCGGCGCGCCATAGAGCAATTTGAGGATGGCACGCTTAGCCGGAAAGTCTATCGCCAGCCCCTTGCCAAAATCAAGAAATTGACTGAAGGCGAGGGCGCGCTTTCCGCCGAGGAAATCATCGACAAGGAATACCATCGCTCCGCCGCCGCACTGCACTGCGCCACACACCTTGCACCCGACGAGCGCATAATATCGCTACGGAATTTAGTATCTACGGGAGGTATGATTGCCAAGCAAAAACTCGAAGCACACATGAAATCACCCGACGCGGGCTTCATCATGTCCCTCTACCGCAAATTCGTAAACCCGTCGCTCACCGACGCTGAAATCATTACAATGTACTTCGAGGACTTAGACCGTTTCAAACTCCAAAACACCACTGAATAATTATTTGCTTACACTAATGCCAAGCACCAAACCACGCACCAAACCAAAACCAAAAGCGAAGCCGAAACCAAAGCCGAAAAAGATACACCCGCGCACTTCGGCAGGCAGCTACAGCGCGCTCACAGAATCGTTCGAGAAACTACGAAAACAAGCCGAATACCGCGCGCTTCTCAGTCCCGTCGAGCCGTTCACACCCGAAGAAATGACCCCGCTCGCAACTAAATTGCGGGTTCAGCGCGCCCTCACGGACTATTGTTTTTTCGACGAAAAGTATTTCTCTAACGACCAATACCAAAATCACGCTAAATCGGGTGACTATCACCGCCGCATTTACGATGAGATAATGCGTCCGGGTGTTACCGTCCATGCGGGACCGAGAGACTTCGGCAAAACAGTCACGGCGAAGAAAATTCACGTGTGGCTTTTGCTCACAGGTCGAACAAAAATGCTTGCAATCGTGAGCGGGACGCTTACGAACGCAGAAAATATCATGCACGATATTGCCGAGCTTATTCTCGACAACGACCGGATAATGCACGATTTTATGCCCGAATTTTTGCAGGCGAATGCAAAGCAATTCGCCTTCCGCGTCACCTCCGAATACGTCGAGGACAAAAAAGAACGCCGAGCCGCCTGCTTTTCCGAAGAGCGTTCCATTCGGGGCTTCATGCGCAAGTTCACACGCCCCGACCGCATCTATGTGGACGACTTGGAAACAAGCGTCTCGGCTCTCGGAGGTGACCATACCCGTAGTCGCATAGCCATGCTTGAGGAAGCATACGGCTCGCTTACAGGCACAGGCACAATGTTCTGCGTCGGTAATAATTTCGATGCGCGCGGCTACATAAATGTACTGTTACTCGAAAAGGAAAAGGGCGGGCTTGGCGATAAGGAAACATGGCAAATCGAAATCTATGCCGCTATCACGGACGGCGTTTCGCTGTGGTTCGAGAAATTCCCCGCTACCACCGAAGCCGAAATGATGGTTTTGGTCAAGGCACGTAACCGAGCGAGCTTCAATGCCAACTGGCAACAAAAACCCACGCCCCCCGAAGGTCATGTGTTCAAGCGCACCAACCTTCAATTTTGGACGGCATACCCGAAGGATTGCCGGGGCGTTATCTATGCCGACCAAAACCTTGCGCTCAAATCCAAAGGGGACACGACCGCAATTGTGCGTATCACGTTCTCGCCCTCCACAGGTTACTTTTATATATCGGCACGATGCCTCTCCTTTGCTGACCCGAACGACTTTTTAAATGCCGTTTTAGCTATGAAAAACGCCCGTGTTCGAGGCATTGGCTTCGACGGCAATGTGTCGCAGGAATCACACTGGCGGATGCACATACGCGCATGGTGCAGGGAAAATAAGTCGCCGTACCCGCAAGTTCAATTCTGCAAATATGTAGTTGACCAACTTGCAACCAACTTCCAAATGGTATTCGCCGAGGGCAAGGTGTTCTTCGACCCCGCCATGCAATTCAGTGAGGAAGGCGCGGAGTTTTTCGACCAGTTCTTTGCCTTCGTATCCAAGAAAAAAGCCCGTACTGACGACGCGCCCGACGCATCCATTTGCGCCTATCAACTCATTACCGAACGCCGCTTAAACAGAATCGGCAGTTCTTCCACAAGTTCCAATCAATATTTTGACGACGAGGAATAACTAATGTACACCTACAGCAAAATCAAGCGCAAAACGCTGCCGAATCAAAAGCAATTCGAGGACGTTCAGGAACTCGCCGACCGCGATAATGCCCAAGATAGGGACGTGCGTCCCCTTATGTCGGTTTTGATGCGGCTCAAGCGCGCCGACCCGCGTTTGCGCGGTCATATCCTTACCCGCTCGACCGCCGTAAGCTCTTTTTCGTGGAATATCATCCCCGCAAATCCGAAGCCCACACCCGCCGAAACCGAACTTGCTCTTAAAGTGCGCCAAAGATGCGCAAATCTCATAAACGAGGTTATTGCCCACCGCCTCCAAGCGTCGCTCTACGACGTGATGGTCATCGAATCGGAAATAAATCGCCTTACGCCCCTCGGAGCGGTGCAAACACCCGTGCGCCGTTACCGCCCGGTAGAACTCGAAAAAACAACCGATTACGAAGCGTCCATTTTCCGACCTACAGAGGAAAAATTCATTGACAAAGTACTGCCCCTTGCCATCGGTTCGCCCCTTGACGACCGCGCTCGGTTCACTGTAGCCATAAGCGACGACGACGAACGCGGCGGACTGTTCCGAACCATTGCCCTCCACGAAATCTTGCTGTGGGATAACCGCCTCGAATGGGGTAATTTCAATAAAAAGCTCAAAGGCATCATACAGGCGATATACATGGAAGGCGCAACCAACGAGGAAATACGGGACGCGGCGGACGCTACAAAACAAATTGCTCAAAACGCCTATTCCGTCACGTCCGATATGATTGAATTTAAGTTTAACCAACTCACACAGGCAGGCGGATGGACTTCATTCAAAGATTTTCTGCACGACGTGAAAACCGACATCACGCTCACGCTCTTAGGGCAGGCAAACACCGCCGAACTCCCAAGTGGGGGAGGCAGCCGCGCTGCTCTCCAAGTACTGAACCTTATCCGCTCCGATATCATGTTCGACGATATGATTCGTACCGAGAAGTGCATAAATTCACAAGTACTCTTAAATGATTTCCGCTTGAATCACAGCGAAGGCGCAACCGAAGCCGATTATAAATTCGCATTCAATATGCCCGACGGACTCGACCCCGAAACGCGCGCACGCATCACCATAGACGCCTACACTTCCGGCATGGAATTGCTCACAGCCGAGGCATACCGCGAAATAGGAATGACCCCGCCGCCCGGACTGGGCGATACTATTCAATTACAATCGTCAATGCCATGAGCGCAAACTCCGAAATAATGAATAAAGTCGCGGTAAGGGCGCGGCAAATGATACTGGAAAATGTTGCCGCAGGACTCGACATCCACGGCAAGAAGTACAAGTATTCTACCCGCCCTTTTGCCCGTCCGTTCGACCCCAAATTAAAGGGCGTGAAAGGACTCGCAAAGGAAGGTCGTCTAACAATTTTCTTACGCGGGAAAACACGCCACTGGATGGTGGTTACAGGCGGATACGAAGATTATCGCAGAATGAAAGGCAAAAACCCCACAGGCGACTGGCTCACCGACACGGGTGCAATGCTTCGGAACTTACAGATTATCGAACTCACAGACGAATCCGCGTCACTGGGCTTCACAGACCCGCTACAGCTTAAAAAAGCGACGTGGCTAAACATAGAAGGCGCGGGGAAGGGGAAGCGTCTATGGCAATTCTTGGGGCTTCGCAAGGAGCAGGAAATCGAACTGGCTCAATACGCCGCTTCGCTCCTTACCGAGAAGTATATTGAGGAAATGCTCAAAGGAAAAATAGCATAAAAAAAAAGCCCGTCAATTGACGGGCTTTTTTATTTTGCACTCTGTGTTTAAAACAACACAAACTCACCTTCATTTACATCTATCTTGCTTTTCCACACGGGAACACCCCTATACGTGCATTCATCTTCATTTACATTTTTAGGTATTTGTCCTTGCTTGTGGAAACTTGGCTCGGAGCTTACAATTTCTTTCCATGTTTCAGGGTGCATCATAATAGATGTTGGGTCTCTATTGTTCCTTTTTCTGAATTGTATAATTTTATAATCTAGCTCGCTCATAATTCACCCCCTTATGCAGGTTCATTGCTATCGTTCAACAAATTATAAATCATTTCTTTTTGGTCGTCTGTAAATTGATACGACCTGAACCACTCCCGAACCCCGCTACGCCTTGCGTACAGTTCTTGCTCTTCCGTTACAGCGTCCGTTATGAATTCGTAGGGCGGTTTCTTGCCGTGTCCTATCACTTCAAATACAGCCCTATCTTTCGTTTTAGGGTTAGCGTGAACATTCACAATATCCCCGTTTTCGAGCTTTGCCTGTCTGTCTCCGGCAGTCACTACTACCGTTTGCGCCCATTGAATTCTGCTGCTGTTTCTGTGGATGCTTATCACTTCGTCGCCTTCTTTTAATGTTGTATTATCCATTGTATTTCTTCCTTTTTTAATTCTCTTTGTTTTATTATTTGTTTTGACTTGTTAAGAAATTCGTCCCAATCTTTTTTGTTGTATTGTCGGCATTCCACAAATCGCGCCGAATGCAGGTCGCCATCTTTCATAAAAACTTCCTCTAATTCTGACAAATGGAAAGATTGTCGTTCAGACTGAAATGCCGAGTAACCCAAAACCGAAGAACCGTCCGAAACCGACACGCCCTCAAATTTCAATACAAAGTATCTCATCTTTATTTACCTTCAAGGTAGTTAAATAAAGAAGTTTCAAGCATACCTGTACTTTCACACTTAATCTGCGCCAAAAGCTCACCCGAAATCTGCTGACTTGGCTTGAACAGCATTTTGCAATTTGCTTTTGTGCCAACCGCCAAGCTGTCAAACGTAAGTACTATTTTTGCAGTTTGCGGTAAAAATGTTGATGCACCCCAACTGCCACAGTGCGCGCACGGCGTTTTTTGCTCCGCTCCGCCCCACACGCTATAGCTCGTTCCCGACAATTTCTTTATATCGCCATCCGCTACAATTTGATACGGCTTCACGTCTTTAAAAACAACAGTGAAGTCATTCTCAAGAAGCCACAAATTTGCAAGTCTGTACACTTCCAGTACATCTTTTTTGACAGTCTTTTGTGTCGCTGCCGTGCTTGGCGGCGCAGCTTTATACGTTGCGCAGGAAACAAGCACAACAAACACCATCCCAATAAAATATTTCATGTTTTTTGTTGATTAAATTTACAAATAGTTATTTTTCAAAAATACAAAATTTACTTCGCAAACCAATCCGACCGCTCCAATTTCGCAACCTCTACCGAAACCCCGTCCCACCTATGACGGCAATGATACCCGCCCATATAATACAACACCGAAAGCCCCATCCCATTAGTCATTGCCATTATTTCTGATATATGATACACCCTTCCCACGTGTTGAGCGCAAAAGCTGCGCGCGCCTATGCTTGGACCGACATACCGAAACCACTCACCGCCCGCAAGCCGTTCCGATTCAATAGTGGACGCCCTGTCAAGCGCGGCGGAAGCGGTCAGGACTTGCGTTTCAATATGATGCGCTTTCGAGGTCGCTGTTTTCAGCGTTTCCCGCGCGAAGAGTCTGTAGTCACCTTCCAGTCCTTTTTTTGCCGCAAGCTGTAGCCCTTTTTGGACTGCATCTATAACCGTAGAATCAAAATTTTTAGACGCCTTTTCAGCGAGCTTGATAATAGGTGCAATCCGTGCCGAGATTACTTCTATTTGCGCTTCCGATGCCGCAAATTGCTTCACGAATTCCGCCGAACTCATATCCTTAATGTCGGGAAAAATCCGTTCTGACGGGTTTTGTGCGATTAACCGTTTAACGGCGAGATTTATCGCCTTTTCACTCTTGCCTTCGCGAGCCATTCGCTCGGTCAAATCACGTAATTTTCGTAAAAATTCATTCATGTTCAGTCAAAACAGAAAAATCAAACAATCGTAAAACTTTCGGGTGCACCTCATCCCGCTTACGCCACAGTTTATTATATTCATCTACCGTTACTTGATTTTTGCGACGCGTCGTCGGGTTATACACCGACACATACGACACCCTCGACTCTTCACACCAAATAAAATCGCAATTAAGGCATTTCACCAAACGCGAATCGGCGGCGAGCGTCTGCTTGCCCGCCGCCGACCGCGACCTCCACACTTTCAATACATCAACTTCATGCTCCATTCCGCACCGGACACAAACCATATCGCACCTCGAATTCTTCTTTAGTTATACACTCGGCAACCTTGTTGTTTTCGTCGTATATCATCATACCGCCTTTCTTAAGTACCAATCCGTCCCGAAAAGTGAAATCCGCCAAGCATTTATGAGCATAACCGCCCTCGTTAAATGTCGCATATTCTTTGTTATGCGAAATAAATCGAATCGTTTTCATTGGTTTTCGAGGACGGCTTCCGCCCAATCAAACATAAAAGCCGCACCCGCTTCATTAGACAAGCCGTCGGCATTATTTTGCGTTTGAAATTCCATCAAATAAGCAAACGCATTGTCTCGAGTATTTGCATAACGCCCCGCATTCACCTCAATTGATTTTTCCGACTTGAACGGCACGGGCTTTTCCTTTTTCGGCTTCAAAAGCGAGGCGAGCTTCTCGTCCGTTTCAGCAATCAGTTCTTTTACCTTCTTTGCGCCCGCCGAATCCGTTATTACGCCTTCTTCGGCTTCGTTGCGGATTGCTGTCCATTTCTGAAAAGTTGCCGAATTCATTACAGGGTCAAAGAGCAAGTTGTTTTCCCACTTCTTGAACTGATTTTTAAGGTATTCGTCATCCCAAAGAATGGTTTTTTCTTGTATTTCTCGCCGCGACATACCAAGAGTTTCACCTATCATTTGACCAGCAGGCACATTTGTGCCTTGTGGTGATTTTAGCAGCTTTCCATCTGCGGAACGTCTTGATTCTTTAGCTATTTGCGCAAGTTCACGTGTGATTTTTTTCATTGCCAAAAATTCATTGCGTCTTTCCTTGTTTGTCTTCACTCTTTGGAGGTTACTCACGAGCAAATCGGACTCTACTTGCTCCATTGATTCGTATTCTTTTATGATACACGGCACAGTCACAAGTCCCGCTTCCCGTGCATTGAAAGCCCGCCGATGCCCCGCTACAATCATATACAAGGAATGCCCTTCATGTGCTTCGTACCCGCAATGCCTAACTAGTAGCGGCTGCAATACCCCGTTTTCACGAATAGAGCGAACCATGTCGTAATCAATAGCCGTTTGCCCGTACAAATCCGTGTTCATTGGATGCTCCACAAGTATACCGAGCGAAATTTCAACCACCACACCCGACGACTCGTATTCGGTCGTCATTTCCACGCCTTCAATCTGCACCGCACCCTCAAACTTTTCACCGATTTCATCTACCCCCGCAGTGTCATCCGTTCCAAGTTTGTTTTTATCTTTCTTTGCCATCGTTATAAGCTCCTATGATTAAAAAGCAAAGCCAAATAGCCCCCGCCTTTTGGCTTTGCTCTTGATTGTGTGATTATTTAGTTAAAGGACTGAACTTTACACTGGTCGTCGTGCCTATCGCCACCGCCCCGCGAAGCAAATCCCTGTGTTCGTAGTCGCCGTCGTGAAGCAATGCGCGGAGCTTCGCCGAAACGCCGTAATCCGTTTTTACCATAACAAAATTTAGGAATTCATCGCCAAACAGCCGCTCAAGAACATTTACCTTGTTTGCCGGAACGGAATACTTATTACTCGTACTGCATTCCACAGTACCCTTGCGGGTAATGATTTTCTTTTGGTCGGTTTTGTCGAAATGCGCCTCGAAATAATCCTTCGCTTTTTCCAGTTCGTTCTTAATCCACACCCCGTACTGCACAAGCAAACAAGCCCGTTCTACCATCTTGTTTATTTCGCCTTGCTTTGCCTTGCCCGCCTCCGCCAACACTTCAAATCCTACGAGCTTAGGTGTTATTTCAAGCGTAATTTCTTCTACTTTGGACGGTTTTACCGACTTGCCGCCTGTTGCTGATAACACCACGTTATCTTTTGCCTGTTTTATCGCCTTTGCCACTGCTGTTCCCATACTGCAAACTCCCTATAAATAATTAATAAATAAATAATAAATAAATTACCGACAATTAATTCATATAAATAAATGAACTAAATACGCAAAGAAGAAATATAACGCCGCTCTTACAACACCCCTTAAGAACAATTGCATTATTTCCACAAACCCGTCTTTTTCTTCCGGTCCGGTTCTCGACATACCAAGAAACCTAATCAACATCAATAATCCAACCGCCTGTGAATAGTTAATCATACGGGCGTCAAACGGCAATACCGCAAACCACGTCCAATAGGTTTGAAATAACCACCCGTCCATTAAAAACAAAGAACACATAAACATAACGCCAAAACAGAGTTTCCCGAAATTTTCCATTATATTACTTTCTAAAAAATGATTAAATAAAACAACGTAACTGCGTTTTAATTTAATGATGGATTAACAGGTTTTACAGGCGAATACCGCGTCTCAATTTCACCTATTATTTTAGTAAATCTCACTATCAATACGTCCGCCTCTTCGCGTGTGATTTCGTGCCAGTTCAGATAGTAATCCTTTGTAGGGTATTTCTCGTGATACCGAAGCCCGCCTTCGGCTAAGAATGTATGTATTTTCGGGTGTATCCACTTTTCATAGAGATGCTTCGATGCCGCGCCCTTCAAATTCCCCTCACCAAACAAACGCTTCATTTCTATGCGTAATTCTTCACCCGTAACGAACTTGCCGCCTACCGAAATCGCAACGTCCATTTCCGCGAAGTGCAGGGCGGCGGTCATTGCAACCAAATGCAGTTTTCCCTTTTGCGCCTTTGTTGCAAACTTACCTTTGTTGTCTTCTTTGATAAGTTTCAAAGTATCCAAAACACCTGCGCCTTGCCTCAGATATTTCAACACCGCTTCCAGTTCGTCAATGGTCAATTCCGTGTATTCGGCAGTACGTTTTACCCGTGTACGTTCGGTCACCAAAAGACAAGCCCCGTCGCGCGTGACCCGCGCATCCTCGTCGCTCTTATATGCCTTTTTGCCGATTGGAGCGGCATCTTTCCTCGCCTCGTTAAAAATCAGATAATTTAGATTTTTACGTTTGTCACTTTCGTTTTTAGCTTTCATCCAAAACTCACTTTCTTACCCGTCCACGATTCGTAATCCTCTTTACTAATCTCTTGAATATTTTGAAACCCTACTGTAGTATTGTTATTATATCTCTTTGCAATCACGCCTTCCATTTGGTCGCAATTCGGGAAAGCGTCACAATGCATTGACGCACTTCCGAAAACAGTTCCCGAACAAGTCATTGCCACGTAATACAAAATGAAGTATCTCATAATTTTTCTTTCGTTAAATAGTTATTTTTTTATGTATTTATATTTTCTACCAACACAATCAACTGCCGCCGTCGCCCTGTCGCAATTTCCAAGCATCTTCCGCGCTTCCGCCGCAATTGCATCCATTACAACTTTCCTTCGCTCCGCCAATTCCTCCTTCGTCATTACCGGGTATTCAGGAAAGAAAACAGCATTGCCCGATTCATCTGCCAAATACCGCTTACCGTCAATCTGCGTAGTGTTCATCGCGGCACCCTCCTCGAATTATTGGAAATAAATTTTACAGTTGCAATCGCCTGTTTTCTTTTCTTGATAATCGCCTTTCTGATAGTTGCCGCCATCTTGGCGTCGGCAGCGTCCGTCCGTTTCGGAGCGAATCCGAGCCGCTCTTTTTCCTCTCTCAGTTGCACGCTCATCGGTACGCCTTCCTCCCATATCTGACCTTCCTTTTTCCGCTTTGACAGTAGCTGATAATCTTCGTTAGTCATAAATTCCTCCCTTCATCACACCCGCAATCGCGGGTTTTAAGTTTCGGCGACAGCCCGACCAACCTCCGAAACCTCCGAAATCTCTTCTTTATCTGCGGGTGATAATAGTACGGCAAGTGCATCGCCACACACCAACCCGCAACAAACCCTACAATCACACCTAATGCAATCCATGTATAAATACTCATTCTGCAAGCTGCCGTCCTTTCTGCTGATTAGTGATAAATTGTTTTTTCTCGTATTCATTCGTACCGGGTATTTCGGAAGTGTCATACTGGATAATTGTCCATATTTCCGCTACCCGTATCGCCGTGTTTTTCTTGCCCGTAGAAAGGCATTTTTTAAGCTCTTTTATTTCGGCTTGCTTCTCGCCGACCGACTTCGCTATTTCCTTTTCAAGCGTAAATATCCTCCGCTCTATCGCCTGCATTGCCCGCCCCGCGTCGGTCAGTTCCGCTTCCTTTGCCGCAATCACCGCACTTGCTTTGTCGCTTAGTAGCGGCTTGAAGTCATTTACCGTCGGGAGGTTTTCCAGTGCCGCCTGCACTTGCATTCCCGTGTGTTTTTTAGGTCGTCCTCTACTCATATTTTTGTAACCCTTATAAAGTTTTGTAAAAATTACTGATTAATTTTTCATCTTCTTTTTCATCAATTACCTCGGTGATATAAACATCTGCTTGCCGTTTGTCTTCGGGGGAAGGAAGTTCCGGCATGGGCGAGCGGCGGGCGTTCGCCACAGCCACAGGGTCGGCAAGCAGTTTGTTTTTTGTGAATTCTACCACATCCGCCTGTGCGTCCTCACGCATCGTTCTGCCCTCTACCCGTATGCGTGTGGCTTTCTCTGCCGTCGTTCCCGTGAAGTCCTCGGCTATGCAAATAAATTGCACCTCGTCACCGCTTGCATCATATACAGCGCACTCGTCCTCGCGTCCGGGTATTGGAATTACCGTCATTTTTTGTTTTAAGAGACTGCGATTGTAAAGCTCAGGTGAGCGTAATCTGTAATCTCTGTTTTTGATTGTGCAATCCAATTGCCCCCATTCGGTAAGCCGTACCGTGTGCTTATCAGGAACTGCGTGGTATAGCAAAAGCGCAGTTTGATGTGGAGAAGGCATCGTGATTGTTGCGGGTGTGTAATAGTCTATCATTGCCCGTCTGGTCGGCTCTGAATTGTGCTTTTTTGCCCATTCTTTAAGCACGGAACGCGGTTGGTCTAAATAGTCGTTGTACGCCCCGCCGAGTATCCCGTTAAAGTACTCGTGAACGGTCGGGGTGTTCGCGGTAAATGTCGGCTTGATAGAACGGGATAATTGCACGGCTTTGGTAATGCCGCCCCCGTGGAATGATTCGGGGTACATAAGCGAATCCCAACGCTTTACATGACCAAACATCCGCTCGCCGATTGACTTGCCCAAATCCTTCGGAATGTGAGGGGTATTCCTAACGATAATTTCCTGACCCTTAAATAACTTTTTAATATCCTCTTGCCGGAAGAACTCCATATCGTCTTGAGTATAAAGCGCGTGTATCGCCCCGCTTAATGAAATCGCCTTCGCGGCTCTCGAATTCTCTATGTACCAAATAGGGCAGTCCAGTCCGCAATTATACAGCACTCCCAAAACGCACCGCACATAGTCATTCGCCGATACTGAATTGTTGGAAGCTGCGCGCTCTACCCATAGTAATTCACCTGTTAGAACATCCCACGCATACACCGCGTAGGCAAGTTGGTGAGTGCCGTCTTCAATCCGAGTCCATACATCCGTCTGCCTATCATCCATCATAATGAACCGTCCGCGACCGCGACCCTTGCCCGCTCCAAAATCATTCTCTGCTATTTTCCAGTAGGTGTAACGGTTAGAACCCGAATTCATAGCCGCATCCCATTTGTGCCATTCTTGGCGGTGCGCTATTTCCCAACCTTCGGTGTGCGCCACACCTCTGAACTTTTTATCAGAACGGTTTATCCAGTTAAAATAAATCCATTCGGATTTTGCGCATACATCCACATCCGTTTTAGTGGCATCGAACTCGCCATTTTCTACCAGTTCATACATTTTCTTAATGGCACGTCTGCAAGCCGAGCGCACATCTTCTGTCGCGTCACTCATGTATTCCGTGAAGGCGAGGCGTTCCAAATACTTTACTACGTGTTCTTTCCGTCCGCCGCGAAACGCGCCGCTGTCCGAACGTTTTTTGCGGATGGTTATTTCTACATCGTTTGTAGTACTTACATTCACAAGAAAGAGTGCTAGCGCGTCAGGATGGTAGAGCTTTGCAGGGCGACCGCCGCCGCTCCGCTCACCAATAATAAACTTTGCAAGCTCAGGATTTCTGACAAGGGCAATCCTACTTTTGCCGGTTCGCCCCGCAATGTCATTAATCGTTAATATACTCATAGCCGTCCTCCTGTTTTAATTCAATACGATGTGTAAACCATTCCTCTTCTACCGTACACTTGCCGAGCTTGCCGCCTGCCCGGCTTAACCGTTCAATCAAATACATACCGTCCTCGTAGCGTTCCAATATTCCTACTACTTCCATATTAGTATCTAAATAGAGCATCGTGCCTTTACAGACTATGATGTCTGATAGTTCTATTGCTGCTTTGTTAGCGTTTGCCATAACTCACCTGTAAAAACTATGATTGTGAATTTTGAAACTGTGAAACTTCCTGAATCGCGGACTGCCCGTCTTTATATTCTTCTATTCGCTCACGAACCAACTTACTCACTATCCGAACTGCCGTTCTGTTGCCCGTCTTATACATCTTGTTTACAATCACCCGTGCGTTCTTTCCTTTGATACCCATCTTTTTAGCTGCTTCCGAGAAAACACCATACAAAGGTTTTTCATTGAATTTTACCGGATAATCACTATGTTTGCTCACTTCAACTTGGCTCATAAATTGCATCTCAGTTTTATTACACATTTATTACACTTCAAAATTAGTGCAATTGAACATACTATGCAAGAAAAATCTTTCAATTGAACAGCTTTTTTAAAAATTATCATTACAATCGAACATACAATGAGCAATACAGCAGATAGAATAAAGCAGTTTGCTAAAGAAAAATTTAAGACACTTGTAGCACTTGAGAAGGCGATGGGGTTACAAAAGGGGTCATTGTCGAGCTATATAAGTGGAAGAAAGTCTAAGCCGGGTTCTGAAATTCAGGATAAATTACGGGCGGTCGGTGCAGATGTAGAATGGATAATGACAGGCGAAAGGAACGACTGGGGCGGTTTGGATTTGGAGATAAAACGAATCGAACCAATGGAAGGAGATTTTGAAATACCTGTTATGCTTGCGGCGGCAAGTTGCGGCGACCCCATGCCTACAAGTAACGAAGTGGATTTTTATACACGCCCCGCAAAGCTATATAACGACACATCGTTTTACGTCCTTGCAAGAGGCAATAGTATGTCGGGAGCTACGGGCTACGTTATGGAAGGTGACTGGATGCTTGTGGACACAAAAAAGAAAGCAGCAAACGGAAATTTGGTTTTAGTGCGGATAAACGACAATGCACTTATCAAGCGTTTGCGAACGAATGGCGAAGATATATTATTAACACCCGACAACCCGCTATACAATCCTATAATCGTTAAGGATTCATCTGCGAGAATTTTAGGTGTTATTACAAAAATTGAGCGGGTTTTAATCTAAACAAGGGTTCTGTCATTCTGTCATTTTGATTTTCGGCAGGCAGTTTTCACAGGCGGTATATTACTACAATAAACGAACAAAAGAAATGCTGTTTTTAGTGAACAAAAGTCTGCGGTATTGCCACAATAAACGAACAAAAGTCCCCAAAAATACGTGAACAAAAGTTACAAAAGTTACAAAAGTATTTCAGTCGCTCCGTTGCCCACTTTTCCACATAAATACATACCAATGCTAACCATTACACGATTTCAAGAAGCAAGGCGCACGACGACGACAAGGCGGTCACACCCCCACTTTAGTAACGTTATCGTAGTAACACACCCCCTTTTCACCCCTCATTCCCTTCAAATAATTTGGCAACGCTCAATAGTAATAGGTTGTAAAATAAAAATGATAGTGGTGTTGTATAAAGTGAATTTTTTATTGCGATGTTATGAACAATTAACTCTGAATGATTTGTATGCCTAATTGTTGAATTTATATAGAGTCTAATAATAATATACAATTTGGAGCATTTAAGTCAAGGCAGGTGCTACACCTGCTTTCGACTAAGATACCTTTTTACGAAACTATACTCTCAAAGTTATTGCAGAATTTACACTTACATTTGGCATTTAATGAAAGGCAGGTGCAGCACCTGTCTTGACCGACAGAGATTTACTTCCAATAATTGTAAATATTTACTAGACTTTATATGAAGAAAACAATTTGTTTTACAACGAGTTAATGGTTTTTATTAATAAATGAAAAGGCGAACAGTGATGCTCGCCTTCAATTAAGTTGTTAGTATCCGATTTGATAGTTACTTAATTATAAAATGTCTTCGTTCTTCCATTCATGGAAGCAATTACGACAAACATACTTTTCACTTGGAAACAGTAATGGCAACCCCAACAGCAACCATGTAAGAGCGGTTGCTCGCTGGTCCTGTACAAACTCTATTCGTTTACATCCACATTTCGGGCAAACACCCCAATCACTTTCGGATGGTTCAATTTCAAATTCATTATCTTTAACAAGAGCAAGAATTTCTTTTGCAGCAGCTACATTATGATTTTCTACCTTAACCCGTACTCCACCGACAGCATTAGAATACACCCACAGCATTCCGATGATATTCTCATTGGATATAAACGTTTGTATCCCTTCACTTTCAAGACGTGCTTTTGCAAAGTCAGCTTCAAAAATAGTGCTGAATGTTGCCACTGTAGTGAGTTCTGATTTCATGGAGTTAGATATGTGAAAGGATGCATTTTTAAAATATGGATGCTGTTTTGCTAATCATACATAAGTTTTGTCATAAATTGTTGATTTATTACTATTCAACTAAGTGATGGCACAGAATAAATTGATACATTTAGTGCTGGCATTCTGAACGTCAGTGAAGAATCTCCGTATGTTGCTTAAGTCCTGTACATGAATTTCTTTGCGGAGATTCTTCGGTCTAAGAATCCCTGTAAATGACATCTACTAAAATGGTAGTACAATTTAGCGTCCTGTCATGCTGAATTTAATTCAGCATCTCCGTTTGCACTACGAAATAACACGTCAAAATCAGCATGACAATTCAGCAGCGGAGACCCTGAATCGAGTTCAGGGTGACATGCGTAAATTTTACTCTGATGTCATTGCATTTTTTTTGCTGCTGGCTCGGCTGCTGCCATGAACTCATAAAGACAGCATTTTTTTCCAATTAATTCTGTCTTGGTACTTACAACTTCACATCATGAAAAAAGTGCGGAATGTTAATTTCTTACCACTCAATTGCTATATTCTCAGATCACATATACTGATAATTTAATTCCTTCCCCTCTAGAATTTGCTGTACGCACTTCTCAACTCTTGATTCACGGGTTTTAGACA
This sequence comes from uncultured Chitinophagaceae bacterium, assembly GCA_964527785.1. Lineage (GTDB taxonomy): Bacteria > Bacteroidota > Ignavibacteria > Kapaibacteriales > UBA961 > JADJXV01. Next base: position 9,219 of record CAZGNO010000019.1, on the reverse strand, counting down.
GTTTTGGTTCAGAAAAGTGAATGATATATGCGCGCTGCCTTCCCGGTGTTAATGCTTCAAAAGCTGCTTTGAAGCCGGGCATTTCATCAAATTTCTTTTGGAGTTCTTCGGGAAATAGGATTGCTGATTTCTCTTTAGCTTTTGCCTCTACTTTCACGCCTACTTTTTCTTTTTCAATTGCTTCATCAATATATGCTTTAAGGATTGGAGTCATTTGAACTATTTCTAGAGCATTTGTGAACCGAATCGTACGCATCCCTTTTGTATTTTCTCCACCCTTGAGAAGTATATTGTCGTAATCACTTAGTAAGCTACCCTTAAAAAAACTAAGCAAACAATATTCTTTAAATGACCCAATTGCTACAAGATTACTTTTCTGAAACGTGTAACAGGGAACACCCCATTTCAATTCTTCGGTAAGTCCACAATCAAGAATGATCATTCTCAATTGCTTCATTTCATCCTGCCACTTTTTGGCTTTGTTTAAATATTCATCAACTTTAGGATTCATTGTTTACCTCACGAAAGCTCAATTATTCTTTCACACAATTCACCAAACTCAATTCCTGCCGCCGCTGCCGCCATCGGTACCAAACTCGTTGCCGAGAATCCGGGTATGGTATTTACTTCCAAACAAAACGGAACGTTGTCCTCATCCAACCTGAAATCTACTCTGCTGTATGCTGTACAACCAAGTATCCTATGGGCTGTTATAGCGAGATTACTTACAAATTCGGCAACATCTTCCGGAATATCTGCCGGACATATATATTGTGTTTTACCTTTCGTATACTTATGTTCGTAGTCGTAGAATCCACCATCGGGTACAATCTCAATAATAGGTAATGCTTCATCTCCCAAGACAGCCACCGTCAATTCACGCCCCTCGATAAACTGCTCTACTAATACGCTCTTGCTGAATTGTCCGGCAAATAACACGGCTTTGTGGAATGCTTCGAGGTCATTATTAACTACTGTGAGCCCAACCGTAGAACCTTGATCGTTTGGTTTAACGACAATATGACCGCGCAATTCGTCCATAGTATGTTTGAGCAGTTCTGTATCGTTATAATCATTGGGGTGGAGGAGCGTCCACGCTGGGGTTTGAATTCCTGCAGCAGAAAACATTACCTTTGATGCATTTTTATCCATAGCCAATGCACTTGCAAGTACTTTGCTGCCGGTATAGGATACGCCTCGCGCTTCGAGAAGTGCTTGCATAATTCCGTCCTCGCCGTTATTACCATGAAGAACTGAAAATACAATATCTACTTTGTCAAACGCCATACAGTTCATGCTGTTAATCAATTCCCGTTTGCTGATTGAGAGTGCATCATCACTCACTTCTTCCGATGCAGATACTGTCAAAATATGTTCGGAAACAAGAGCATCTATACCGCGCGAAGGGTCGAGCATAACTACTGAATGTCCGCGCTCACGTAGTGCTTCGGTAACAGCTTTCCCACCAACAATTGATACATTTCTTTCAGGTGAAATACCTCCAAGTAATACCGCAATGTTCATTTTTCTGCCTTTAAATGATTATAGTTCTAAATAATTTCTTCAAAATTCGGGAATTGAAAACACTCCACAAAGGAATTTCATTTTTTAACAATAGCTATGAAAGATTTAACTCGTAATATGGAAATTCCGTATTTTGCATCGGTAACAGCACTAAAACTATTTTCTCAATTTTATTTTCAGTCGTTCAATGTCCAATAAAATAGAACAACTTGCTAAATTAAGAAGTGAAGCTCTCCTTGGCGGAGGTGAAAAACGAATAGTAGAACAACATAAAAAAGGAAAACTGACTGCACGAGAACGACTCGAACTATTACTTGATGAAGGAAGTTTTGATGAACTGGATATGTTTGCACGTCACCGTTCTACACAGTTTGGACTAGAAAAACAGCGACCACTCGGCGATGGAGTTATTACCGGAACCGGGACGATTAATGGTAGGACAGTGTGTGTATTCTCACAGGATTTTACGGTGTTTGGCGGTTCATTATCGGAAGTTCATGCAGAAAAAATCTGTAAGATTATGGACTTGGCAATGAAAATCGGTGCTCCTGTGATTGGACTGAATGATTCAGGCGGCGCACGTATTCAAGAAGGTGTAGTATCACTTGGCGGGTATGCTGATATTTTCCTGCGGAATACAATGGCAAGCGGGGTAATACCCCAAATATCTGTAATACTAGGACCATGTGCCGGTGGAGCGGTATATTCTCCTGCAATTACCGACTTTGTTTTTATGGTTAAAAACACATCGTATATGTTTGTAACCGGACCAAGCGTTGTAAAAACCGTTACTCATGAAGAAGTTAGTTTCGAAGAACTGGGCGGAGCCGATACACACGCATCCAAATCAGGTGTAGCGCACTTTGCTTGTGAAAATGAAATTGAATGCTTGCAGCAAGTTCGGAAGTTGGTGAATTTCTTACCATCCAGCAATAGAACTGTATCACCGGTTATTCCTACTGCCGATTCACCTGATCGTATATGCCCACGCTTGGATGCTCTGATTCCGTCTAATTCCAATAAACCGTATGATATGAAGGAATTTATTCGTGAAGTGATTGACGAAGGGGACTTCATGGAAGTTCATGCAGACTATGCTCAGAATATCATTGTGGGTTTTGCTACACTGGATGGCAAGCCAATCGGAATTGTAGCCAATCAACCAAATGCAATGGCTGGCGTTCTCGACATTAACTCCTCGATAAAAGGAGCGCGATTTGTACGGTTCTGTGATGCGTTTAATATACCGCTTGTGGTATTCGAGGATGTTCCCGGATTCTTGCCGGGTACTGACCAAGAGTGGCGTGGTATTATTCGGCATGGTGCTAAATTACTCTACGCTTTTTGCGAGGCAACTGTACCTAAAGTAACGGTCATTACGAGAAAAGCGTATGGCGGGGCGTATGATGTGATGAACTCTAAGCATATTCGCGGCGATTTCAACTTTGCGCTTCCATCGGCTGAAATAGCTGTCATGGGTGCAAAAGGTGCTGTTGAAGTTTTATTCCGCAAGGAAATAAATGAGGCAGATGATAGAACTTCACGGGCTGCCGAACTTGAAGCAGACTACAACGAAAAATTTGCTAACCCATACGAAGCAGCAGAGAGGGGATATATAGATGATATTATTTTACCCCACGACACACGCAAGAAGCTGATACACTCACTCAAAATACTAGAAACAAAAAAAGACACGAATCCATGGAAGAAGCATGGGAATATTCCGTTGTAAAGTTCGGCGTGAAATATAATTTGGGCATGGGAGTATTTAATGTGAGTGTAAATACTGTAAATAACATCTCTTAAATTGACAGTACAATTTAGTGTCTAGTCATGCTGAATTTAATTCAGCATCTCCGTGTGCACTACGAAATAGTACTTCGAAATCAGCATGACCAGACAGCAACGGTGATCCTGAATCAAGTTCAGGATGACAAACGTAAATATTGTATTCAAATGTTTATTTTGCATCCGGCTTGGCGGTTGTCATGAACCGTAAATGACATCTCTTAAAATGGGTCTAGCTTTGTGAAACTCTGTGATAAACTTTGTGCACTCTGTGGGAGCAATTTGGAAAAGAACTTCTCAGAAAGTTTCTCAAGTATATAAAGAAATTCTCAAGATTCAATTAAACTGAGATTCTTCAGTCGAGGATTCTTTCAGAATGACAAACTTAACTATATTGTTTTTAATGTCATTGCATTTTTTACAACCGATTCGGCAGCGGTCTTGAACTCAGAATGAACTGTGCGATTGATGGTCTACATTTTGTCAAGACACTTATTATGGGCAGGCAAGAAAGTAATACTCTTCGTTGGTGCAGAAGTAGTGAGTAAATTCCTTTTCAGATAATGATTTCCCTCGGCTAACCCAAGTCTTTAGTAAGTAAATATTCATTGAATATTGGTCGGTAAGAAACCTGTACAAATCTACCGGATTTGTACCGTAGTAATCACTCGCACCTAATCCGCTCTCGAATAAAACTGTCGGTTTCGATTCAGCGATAATTCTTTGTGCTCCCAGCAGAACACCAAATTCACCGCCTTCCACATCAATCTTGATAAAATCAATGTGTATTTCATGAGGGATACAGTCGTCCAAGCGCATCATCTCAACCTTAATTTCTTCAATATCGGGCTTTTCTACGGCATAGCTGCGCTGTTTGATACCGCTATAAGCCGGAGCATTTTTTACATGATGGAACGTTGTGTTACCTTTTTTATCTGATAAGGCAAAGGGTAGGATTGTAGCTGATTTAGAATATTTATTTTGTAAAAATGTAAATAAAGAGGGAATCGGCTCAAATGCAAAGTGCTTTCCGTTCGGTGCAAATTTTACCATATGATTCAGCATCTCGCCTTTATGGCAGCCAACATCTACACAGTTAGATGAGGGAGTAATGACCATCTTCATGATTTTTTTAGTCAGACGGTCATACTCCAAGCTCTTATTTAAGTCCAGATGGAGAATATTCAATATTGACCGGAGAGTATCTCTAATGTCCATGTTCCAAACTATACGATATCTAAAAAACAAAAACATTGAAATTACTACTACTGTAGTAATTTCAGGGACAGATTAATTTTAATTTTACATTTCTGTCATTCTGAACGCTAGTGAAGAATTTCCGTATGCTGCTTAAGACGTTTATGTGTATTGCTTTGCGGAGATTCTTCGGTCTAAGAATCCCTCAGAATGACAGCAATTTGATTTTTCAATTAATTTTGACCCAGTACTTAATCAGGTTCGTAGGAAAGAGTATGGTTCTCAGAATTTATTTCATGTAAATATGGAATTTTTATATTTACATAAATTAGCTTATCTATAAGTCATGTATTCTATCTCTTTATTTTATTGCAATCATCTTGTAAAATCTTCCAATCACTTGATAGTGATTACAGCTGTTTTTAATTGATAATAACAGATAAATCACCCTGAATGAAGACTTACAGAATGGTATCAATTTACGTATTTCTTAGGGAATACCCAATTTTTTTTCGGATGTTTCGGCAAGGTCTTGTATTTAGATATGACTTTTTTTCCCAAGTTACTTGTACCTTATACTCAAAAAAAGATTCAATCTTGAGATAAAAAAAGCCCTCAAATCGAGAGCTTCTTTTTAAGAAATGTTTGTATGTGGGGTTGTTGCCCACTTTAGTAATTTACCCAATGACTTTGTGATGTGTTTTTATTCCAAACCGGAAAATCAACCGGATTACTCACAATCGGTTCAGGTACGTTTGTACCTTCTGCTTGTCCCCAGTTCTGAGTTGATGTATCATAGGTTGTGTAACCTTCCCATCCCCACACCATAACTTTAAGCGGAACCCAAATTCCTCCAACAACTTCGGGACAAAACATAATATACATTTTATAAGTTTCAGGGATATTGGGAGTTACATCGCCATCGCCAATGAACATTGCGCGAATTACATTTGAATCTAATTCTGCCCCCGGTCCATCATTGACTTCATAATTGACATTACTTCCATTATTAAGTAATTGTACTATATGATTTTGATAGAATACAGTGTTTGTCATACCAGTATCCAAAATATAAGTACCGTTTGTATCGTACCTATAATTCATACTGTTATCAGCAGTGCAAAATCTCTGATTAGAGGCAAGCTGGATACCTGCTACATATCCATCTACACTCTGCAGTCCGGCAATGATGCCATTCATATAAATACCGTCATTTTGAAAATTATTCATGCTGTATGCGAATCGGATCATTCTGGCTTGATGATAAAGTCCAACCCCTACAATACCGGTCCATGCGTTGAAATCACGTACCAGAGGTGAAGTCACTACAAAAGAATTGCTTGATTGACTAACTCCAAAGGCAGTTGTGATTGTACATGTGACTATATAAGTTCCCGGACGCCACCAGCAAAATTGAATAAGATTTTGAGTCAAATCCCATTGTGAAAGAAATGTTGGTTGACCAAGAACAGTTGTAGTAGTATAATTCTTAACAGTAGATTCAATACCCTGAATCTGCCAAGCCACTTGAAGGATTGGAACATTACTTTGAGCAATATGCTGAGAAACTTGCCCTATTACTGTTTCATATTCAGCATTAACATGACTATTTGTATTAGCAGATTTGGTTAATGAATCTGACTTCCCGTCCAGAACATCTATCCAAACCTTCACATTGCTTTGAAGGTTTTGGATGTTTTTGAGCGAAGGTTGAGGATGCATTGTATTTGTATTAATGTGTTATAGTAAGTAATATAAGTACCCGATTAAACTAGTTTAGAACATTGCCAGTAATATTGTTTTCTTACTTTCAGGGGGAGTAAGTCATTAATTCATAAACAATTAAACAATAAAATTCAAAAACGGGTACTTATACATTTTAGCAGTTGTTTATTCAAATGTTTATCCAAAGTTAAAGCTAAATTAGGGATTATAAAAGCGCAACGCACGATTTCAACGCACGATTTCAACGCACGATTTCAACGCACGATTTCAACGCTCTATTGAGATTGCAGTTATCATTGGTAAACTAATATTGTATGATTAGCAAAATCAAGGCAAGTAACTTAGGTGTGAAGAATAAGGAACGAAGGGCTTTGGTTTTTTTGAATTGGCAGTGAGTAAAATCAAGCGGCGGTGTTTGTGAAATGTAAATCAACCAAAAAGACTCAAAAAGAAATAGATGACTTTGTGTTTCGTACAAAGCACAAAAAAACGCAACATACTATTTATAAATAGGTTGCGTTTTGTTATGTACAGAAGGTGGGAGTCGAACCCACACGGGTGTTGAGCCCACTGGATTTTGAGTCCAGCGCGTCTGCCGGTTCCGCCACTTCTGCATTTACGGGACACAAATATACTACCATTTTTTCAATACCCCAAATGAATATTTTGAAAGCTCTGCGATTGCTTCATCTGCCAGATAGAACGAGCCGGTGATAATTGTCGGTTTATTTGATGCAACTGCTTTGCTTACAGCATCTGCTACAGACGTAAAGGTGTCGGTATTGTTTATTCCGATTTTTTTCGCCTTTTCAGAAAGTTCCTGTGCTGGTAAAGCTCGGTCATAGACAGGAGATGTGGCATAGAGGTGCGCAGTAATCGGCTTGATAATATCGAGCATCTCCTCAACGTTTTTATCTGCCATTACTCCAAATACAATATTCCATCCAATATCAGGATACCCGCTGAGCAAGAGTGTTTCCACCAGTTTCCGAAGTCCGGCGGGATTGTGCCCAACATCAATTACCAGTGGCGGCTCATCCCTTATCAGTTCAATACGTGCTGCCAAACCTGATAGTTTACTAATATTTCCAAGTCCTTGTCGAAGTTCAAATTCATCTGTTGGGAAAGTGTCCTTGATTGTTTCGAGAGTTGCAACTGCAGAAAGGATATTATGGATTTGATGGTTTCCCGCAACTGAGCATTTGAGATTTTCTAATTTTACTTCGGGTGTTTGAATATTAGTCTCCATTGAAAAATCTGGATTCCATCGTGTAATTTCAGCAGAATAGCTGTCGTGAATAAAAGAAATAGGAGCATTCACTTCGCCGGCTCGTTTGGTAAATATATGTCGCAGCACAGCGCGCGGCTCAGCAACAATGGCAGGAGTATTAGGTTTGATAATTGCAGCTTTTTCACCTGCAATAGACCCAAGCGTCAAACCCAAATACTGTGTATGGTCAAAGTCAATAGAAGTTATGATACTGACAATTGGAGATAGTACATTGGTACTGTCAAGTCGCCCTCCAAGACCTGTTTCGATGACAGCAATATCTACTTTTTGTTCAGCAAAATAGGCAAAAGCCATTGCTGTTGTAATTTCAAAGAATGTCGTATGAGCTTTTTCGGATTCAGCTAGTAAAGGAAGGGCGAGCCGGGCAATATCTTCATCTGAAATCGGCTGCCCGTTGATTCGGATTCTCTCATTGAACTCGCGAATATGCGGTGAAGTGTAAAGACCTGTTTTATACCCTGCAGCAGTAAGAACAGCTGCCAGCATGGAGCAGGTAGAACCCTTTCCGTTCGTTCCTGCGACATGGATTGCCGGAAACTGAGTGTGTGGATTACCGAGCAGTTCAAGTAAAGACAGAGTTCGCTCAAGTCCCGGCTTTATTCCGAAGCGATGAAGAGAAAACAATCGGGACAGAATTGAAGTAATATCGTGTGTAGCGGTTAAAGACATAAAAATTGAGGTAAAGGTTTGAATGTTTGCAAAACGTTTCCTAAATTGCTACATATGTATCGAAGCGTATGCTGCAATCTATCATTCAAATTTACGAAAAACTATGGATTACCACGAAATTCACGAGCTTGCCAAAGCAATTGTCAGCGAAATGGACAAACGTACCTCAGGTGAACAAGCCCCCAAATGGAAGGGTGGAACTATTAAATTTATCCCGGGTGATAAATCACTCAAGGAAAACGAAATGCCCATTGATCGGTTTCTGAGCAAAGTTATTATGGTGCGGGATAATTTGCGGGTTCTCGAACAGCAAATTAACTCAGACAAAACCCTCTCGGAAGGCGAGAAAATTAAGTTTCAAAGCTACATTACTAAATGCTACGGTTCGCTCACTTCGTTCAATTTCCTCTTTTGGTTCGAAGAGGATAAGTTCAAGGGGGCTGGCGGGGCATAATTGTATTGAGTCTAAAAATTATGCACAGTTTAGAGTTATTGGGTCAAGGCAGGTGCTACACCTGCCTTCGACAAAGATACCTTTTTACGGAATTACACTCATAAGTTTGTTGTGATTACCATATTTCGTGCTACAATTTGGCATACAATAAAAGGCAGGTGTAGCACCTGCCTTGACCATGATACTTGCCAATTTGTAAGTATAATAAATTAATTTTGCCCTACTAAGTAAGAGGACAAAATTAAATTTATGTATCAGACTTATATATGTGAATCCAAAGGATTCAAATGTATATAGAAAAAGTCATTCCCCACTGAACATACGACCCCGGAGGGGTCGAACGTGCATAGCTAATACATTGCTATAAACATTTAATCCCGTCGGGATTAATCAAAATGACAGCTATCATGTAACAACAATTTAATTTTGTCCTCCTAAGTAAGTGCTGAGACAAAAATAATTGTCATAATTAATATCCATAATTTGGCAAGTAATTGAACACTTTGACTAAGTTCAGTGTGACTTGAGCTCGTTTGTCATGCTGAGTTCCTGATAGTCGCCGAGCCGCCTA
>CAZGNO010000018.1:0-57232 GCA_964527785.1 uncultured Chitinophagaceae bacterium | reverse complement strand
TATTATTTTGTAGGCGGCTCGGCGACTATCAGGAACTCAGTGTGACTTGAGCTTGTTTGTCATGCTGAGTTCATGACAGCCGCCCAAAGCCTGCTGTAAAATAATGCAATGACATTGGAATAAAATACTTACGCTTGTCACCCTGAACTTGATTCAGGGTCTCCGTTGCTGTCTAGTCATGCTAATTTTTGATGTACTTTTTCTTCATTATGGCGGAGATGCTGAATCAAGTTCAGCATGACTTGGCAATAAATTACACTAACATTTTAAAAGATGTCATTTACAGCGTAGTCGAAGCATCTAGTACTTGCCAATTTCCCAACCAAACAATTTACTGAATTTAATGGTTCGGTTATTTTAGTCCTATCACTTATTACTATTGTCCCTGTTGATTCAAAACTTTCCAACAAAATTATCAGGTGCGCGTTTCTCGCTTAGATTGTTAAAGTTGTGTTAAAGTATAACAAATAAAAGAAGCTATTTCCTAATTTTGCGCCTATTATGATGTGTTATCTAGAGCCAATGTTCATCATTTTATTTATAAATCGGAAACAGATATTATGACAACCCGTCGAATTTATGGCATAGTTGCCGCCATGACTATATCTTTGCTCGGCTTAATTGCCGTACAACTTTATTGGATAGACACCGCTATCCGCGTTAAGGAAGAAGGATTTGCGCAGAATGTAGGTGATGCTCTCGGCGTGTGTGTACGTTCTGTGGAAGTGCAAGAGTCTGCGCGTGCACTCACCGAAGAATTTACCAAAAAAGACACCGTAGCTGTTGAACCGGCTCAGAAACCTAAAAAGAAAGCACGTAAAAAAATTGAGTTTCATCCACCGGAGATTGTCGAAGCACCTCCGGCTCCACCGAGTCCGTTGCTTCACCAAATTAATAACCATAGTGTGTTTGTACCGCCTCAACCGATTGAATTTTCAACTCGCTTGCAGACAAGCCGGAAACCTTTTGTTTTTACAAAAATTAATCAAACAAACAACAGCCGGCAATATAACCAATCAAACAAAACAACCCCCGCTGACTATACCGACGAGCAACCGGACGTTCATTCAGTTGCTTCGTATAATTACAATAATAATATATATAACAGTAACATTGTTACAAATCAAAGTCATCAAGAGCTTTCGAAATTTAATTTAGATCTTCAACATCATCAAAACGCACAGACTCGGACGCGCCGTAAAGATACTATTATCAATGGTAAGCTCCATAAACTTCAACGTATTAACGACTCATTAAACAAAATAATCACCATAAACGGCAGCAGTAACTCAATCAGAATTGCTACACAAAACGGTCAATTTACCCTTAAAAGCTCGGATGGCTTCTCGATTCTGTATGCAACAAAAGATTCATCAATGCATCGCGCTGTCCGCGAAAAAAATGAAATTGTAAAGAATGTAATGCTGCGTCTTGAGCAAACCGAACCCGAATTCTGGTTAAACATGGAAGATGAAGAACTTCCTCAAATTCCTGAAGAGGAAGAAGTTTACTATAGAAAAACCAACAAACCCAAAGCTCCAAAGCCGCATAGGAAAGCTACTCAATCCGCAGAAAAGATTGAAAAAGTAGTATCGAGGAAAGTAGATCAGTTTAGTGCAATTGCAGCAAAACTGGTATGTGAAATAAGCGATCCAAAAACTATCCAGCAACGTGTTGCTGCCACTACGCTTGATACATTACTAAAAAAACAACTGCGCGAAAAGGGAATTTTATTGCAATGTGAGTACGCAGTTATTTTAGATAAGAATGATTCCGTTTTAATGGCAAATACTCCCGAAGTGCGTCCCGAAACCAGAAAAAGTCATTATACTGCGGCAATGTTCCCCAACGATATTATTCCAAAGAATTACTCATTACGGGTATTTTTTCCTAACCAGAAATCATATATTTTAGATTCGTTGTGGGCATTGATGGCTTCGTCGGGTGTTTTTCTTTCTATTATTATTGCTACATTCGGGTTCACGGTTATTGCTCTTGTCCGTCAGAAGAAGCTTTCCGATATGAAAACCGACTTTATCAATAATATGACTCATGAATTTCAAACACCGATAGCAACCATATCACTAGCAAGCGAAGCACTTCGGGATGGTTCGATTGCTGCAAATGAAGACCGTCGCTCACGATTTGTCAATGTCATTTTCGATGAGAACAAACGTCTCGGCAAGCAAGTAGAACTTATTCTGCAAGCGGCTGCACTCGAAAAAGGCAAATTCTCTATAAATCTCAAGCAAATAGATATTCACCAAATTGTCCTCTCGGCTGTGCAGCATATCTCTATGCAAGTTGAGAAAAAGGGCGGCGATATCTATTGTCACCTTAATGCTTTGCGCTCAATTTCGTATGCAGACGAAGCTCATATCAGTAATATCCTTCATAATTTACTGGATAATGCCTGTAAATATTCACCTGCAACTCCCGAAATCATAGTAACAACGGATAGCAGTACCGAAGGAATTTCAATTTCTATTCAAGATAATGGCATCGGAATGACCCGCGACCAACAGAAACGCGCCTTTGAGCGGTTCTACCGCGTTCCTACCGGTAACCGTCATGATGTAAAGGGATTTGGTCTCGGACTTAGCTATGTTCGCTCTATGGTAGAAGCACACAGCGGAACTGTATCAGTACAAAGTGAATTGGGCAAAGGAAGTACCTTCAAGGTATTTTTACCGTTCAGAAATGCATTGTGAATTTAAATTGAAACTAAATGTTTTTTTCTTCGTAACTGTATGAACAGTTACGGCTGAATATTCCTTATTTTAATTCTTCGTGATATTTTGGTGAAAGTTCTATGGAAAGTAACATTTTGCTTGTGGAAGACGACCCAAATCTCGGATCAGTACTTCAAGAATATTTACAAATAAAGGGGTATCACACTACCCTGAAATGCGACGGAGAAGAAGGTTGGAATGAATTTCAAAATAGAGAGTATGATTTGTGCGTACTGGATGTGATGATGCCCAAAAAAGACGGCTTTGAGCTTGCAGCACAAATTCGTACAATCAATCATACCGTTCCTATTATTTTCCTTACCGCCAAAGGTATGAAGGATGATAAGATGGAGGGATTTAGGATTGGTGCAGATGATTATGTGACCAAGCCGTTCAGCGCAGATGAACTTTTATGCAGAATCCAAGCAGTTCTGCGTCGTTGCCAAAATACTTCCGCCCTTCCTGTAGAAGAAGATCAATTTAGCGTAGGTGATTTTTCATTCGACTATCAGCAACGTCTGCTCCAAATAGGCAAACGTCAGCAACCGCTTACCAGCAAAGAAGCCGACCTTCTCAAAATGCTCTGCCAGCATAAGAATAATGTTCTGCGCCGTGAAGTTGCACTTAAACAGATTTGGGGCAATGACAGCTATTTCAACGGTCGAAGCATGGATGTATTTATCACCAAGCTCCGTAAATACATGAAAGAAGACCGTTCGGTAGAGATAGTGAATATTCACGGGACGGGGTATAAATTGAGTGTGATTGCCGGAAGAAAATAAAATTTCAAGGTATGAAATGAAGTAATTACAAAGGCGAACCGGTAAACGGTTCGCCTTTTCCATAAGTATTATTGCAAATAAATTATGACAGTAAAAGAACATTACGATAACCACCTCGGTGATTTTTATTCGTGGATGGCAGGTGATTTCCTGACCAAACTAGAAGAATTCGAGCAGTTTTTGCATGAGCATTCTATTAGCCCTGTTTCTTCAAGAATAGCTTTGGATTTGGGTGCCGGACATGGTATCCAAACAGTAGCACTGGCTAAACGCGGATTTGATGTAAAAGCTATAGATTTTAACTCACAGCTACTTCATGAACTTACAAATAACACAACGGGTCTATCTGTAGATATTATTAACGATGATATTCGCTCTGTAAAAAAATATGCGGATAAATATCCTGAATTAATCATTTGCTGCGGCGATACACTCACCCACCTCGAAAGTACTGAGGACATTAGAACTTTTTTATCTGATTGTGCGGATATACTGTCTGTAAATGGAAACCTTATCCTCTCCTTCCGCGATTACTCAACCGAGCTTACCGGAGATAACAGATTTATATCCGTAAAAAGTGACGATACCAAAATCCTTACGTGCTGCCTTGACTACGAACTTGCAGAAGTAAGAGTGACAGATTTATTATACCATAAGACTGATAACGGTTGGCAGATGGAGGTCAGTTCGTATTACAAAATACGGGTTTCTCCGCAAACTATCGTGGATATATTAATCGAGAATGGTTTACTTATTGATTTTAATGGTGTTGTGAATCGAATGGTGACAATTATAGCAAGGAAATGAATCAGTACTTTCGGGACTGGGTAGATTACTGAAAAGATGAATCCGAAGGATTCAAATATTTATAGAAAATACAATTTGAATTCCTATAAACATTTAATCCCGTTGTTATTCCATAAATTCTATTCTAAAATTTATATAGAGTCTAATAATAATATACAATTAGAAGCATTTAGGTCAAGGCAGGTGCTACACCTGCCTTCGGCTAAGATACCTTTTTACGAAACTATGCTCGCAAACAGACTGCAATATTTACACTTACGTATATTATTTGGCATTTAATGAAAGGCAGGTGTAGCACCTGCCTTGACCTACAAGAGATTTACTTTCAATAATTGTAAATATTTATTAGACTTTATATAAGTCCTGTCGGTTGTTATCAGTTCATGACAAAAAATATACGAACCTGCTAAACTTTCATCACCCACCATTAAAAAACCGTGTCAAATCCTCTTTACCGACAAGTCCGATTTTTTTGCGGATGGCGGTGCGGTGGAAATCAATGGTTCGCTCGGAAACAAAGAGCAGGTCGGCAATTTCTTTGGTAATCAGCCCTATTTTGAGCAGACAGCATACCTTCACTTCTACTTGTGAAAGTCTTGGGTATCGCGAGGTAAGCGAGGTAGAGAAATCCGGGAACTGATATTTAAATCTCTGTTCGAGTGCTTGCCAGCCGGATTCACTTGCATCGTGAGTAATAATATGGTCAAGAAGATGCTGAAGTTTCTTTTGAATTGCTTGTGATGCTGTTTCTCTGCGCTGCTCTATTTCCTCACGGAGTGTTCGGAGTAATTGCTGCTTTTTAAGTATTTCTTTGGCAATCACCTCAAGATTTCGGTTTTTATTTTCAAGTTCAACTATTAGCCCCTCAGTTTTCAGTGTCGCCAATTCCTTCTGTTTTCTTTCTGCTGTTGTTTCAAACCCTACAAGCATTGTATTGATTTTAACACGGGCGTTGTGATGGTTAAGTTCCGTATCCAACTGTGTGAATATTTTAAAACATTCTAATGCACGACGATGATTGCCTGATTCTTTCCAGCATTCGGCAAGCCGATTGTTAATTTTTCTTGATAGGTCCTTATTGTTTGTGTCACGAGCTACCAAAAGAGCTTGCTCATAATATTCGATTGCATTTTCAAAATCACCGGCTATCCGCATTAGATTGCCAAGTGGAAGTGAAATTTCGGCAATAAGTGATGTATTACCCATTAGTGAAGCAAGCTCCAAACTCTCGAGCAGCAATTCACGGGCTTTTTCATGCTCGCTCGAGTAAATACAATTTACCCCCATATTCATCAGTACAAGACACTTTGAATTTATATTACCCGTAGGTATAAATAGTGACAACGCCTTTTCAAAATATTCATTCGCCGAAGTATAGTCGTTCATATCCTGATATACTACCCCAATATTCATGAGTGCATTACCAATACTTTCCGGTGTTCCAAGAGTTTGTTTGATTTCAAAACTTTGACGTAAATAGTGAAGTGCTCGGTCGTATTCACCTAACCGTTGATAACAAACTCCAATACTATTGAGAGTATAAGAATAGAGCGCTCGATCTTCGTCAGTTTTTTGCATACTCAAACTCCTCATTGAGTATTCGAGAGCGATTTGATTTTCGCCGAGCCCGGTGTAAATTGTGCATACATTATTCAATACTCCGGCAACTTTGGAGAATTTACCTAATGATTCGTATAATTCACAAGCACGAAGATAGTATTGCAGGGCATTCGGAAGCTCCCCCATCGTTTTATATATCACCCCGATACTATTTAGTGATGATGCACAACTTTGCAGTTCGCATATGGATTCATTAATCGCAAGTGTTTGGAGGTGAATCTCCAATGCCTCTGAAAGATGCCCCAATTTGCCAAGCGAACGCGCTTTTTCAAACAGTGCCACGCTTTCACCGGATGAATACCCGATTTCTCGACTAAGAACAATCGCCTCTTCTAATAATTCCAATGCATAGTAATATTCAGCACGATTGTAATGGGCTACAGCCAGACGGATCAAGCTGTCGCAATACCCCTTTTTGTAGCCGATAGCAAGTGACCTTCTGCGAACTTCGGCAGCCACATCGAATGCACGGACATCTGATGCAACAGTATAATGGAATGCTTCCATATTGAGTGCATCAATCAGTTCCTGTTCTTTAGCATCGGTCATTGAATTTTTCCGATAGAATTGAAAGTAGAGCTAAGTGCTTCATATTCCGATACCCCAATTTTTTGGCGGATACGGTATCGGTGTGTATCGGCTGTACGAGGTGAAATATGAAGAACTGAGGCAATATCTTTGGTTGAGAGACCGATCTTTAGAAGCATACAGCATTTTTGCTCAATCGGTGTAAGTGTAGAGAAACGGGTGGTTAATTGGTTAAGAAATTCAGGAAATTGTTCATTAAATTGTTTCTCAAATGTTTGGGAATCCATTTCTTTATTGTTTCCGATGACTGACTCAAGTGCACGGAATAGTTTTCGTTCGTCACGACCCGCTGCAGCATGCTCAAGATGTATTTGTTTGAGAATGGACAGTATCATTTGCTCACGCTCAGCAGATTGAAGTACAGCATATTGCAATTCAGTTTTCTTATGCTCTAACTCAAGTGTTATTGTTTGTTGCTTGAGGTGCTGCACTTGTTTTTCCCGTTCGATTTGGTCAAGTTCTGCCTGGAGTGTAATATTTTTTAGACGGTTGCTATGCTCAGCATTATGGATTTCCTGCTGACATTGCCAGCTTTCTTCAGCGCAACGGAACGCAGCAATGTAATTGCCTTCCCTTTCAAATAGTTCGGAAAGTTTAGAATGTGACTGTATTTCAGCTTCCGGTAAACCCGCTGCTTTGGCGTATGTTGCCGTTTTGTTATAATATTCTATTGCTTCCTGAATAAATCCGAGTGCGACGTAAGTATCAGCAATACAAAGCCACAGATAGATTTTCACGGTTATGTCATGAGCTTTTGAGATAAGGGTTTTGGCTTCTTCAAAAAACTCTATAGCTCGTTCGTATTCAGCCAGAATATGATAGAGAGAGCCAAGTTTTGCCAGAACAAATAGTTCAATTTCAGCATAATTATTTCTGTGAGCAATAGCAAGAGAACGATTATAGTAATCCAACGCCTGTTCATGCTGACCTATATCTTTATAGGAATCTCCTTTCGTATGTAAAACTATTGCCTGCCCAATCAGGTTCTCATTCTGAATATGAAGCTCCAAAGCACGATTCAGGTATTCATCTTCTAATTTGAGATTACCCAACCTACCGTGCAGCCCGCCGAGTGAAGTATATAAATCCCCTATAAATGATTTATTCGGCTCATAATCGGCGTGCTCGAGTGCACGCATATACCAAAAATGGGCTTCGGCATACTCACCGCCATTTTGCAAGAACGATGCGTATTCGTTATAGAGCCACGTGAGAGTTGTTCGGTCATCTGACCCCTCAGCGGTAATAATTGCACGTTTCGCTGTTCGCATCGCCATTTCATTATTACCGATACGGCTGTAGAAACTTGCCAGGTTCATAATATAACTATATTGCAATGGCTTATCCTCTGTTTGACAGGCAATTTCCACAGCACGCTGGTAGCGGGTTAAGGCAGTATCATTATCTCCATTTAATGCAAAAGCATGAGCCGAGCACGTTAATGCATCAGCTTCGAGAACTTTATCACCTAACAGCCCTGACAGCTCAATTGCTTCATCAGCATATTCAATCGCTTGGGTATATTGCTGGTTGGTTACCAAATATCCGCTCAGCACCGAAGCAGCTTTTGCCCTCCCTTTTGTATAATTGAATTGAAGTGACAATATATACGCCTCATTAGCCGGTTCAACTATTTTCCCGTAAAGACCTTCCCTCGTGTACTTTTCAGCAAGTACAATCAGAGCATCAATTCTTTTTTTAGAAAATTTCATGGCGTTTTAATCTTCTGAGTTACTAACGATTGTATAACAAAACTAACGGTTTGAGTTGAATTTACAAGTTGGACATAAATACCAATTTTTTACAATTCTTGTATTAATTTCCGAATCCTGAAAGGATGAAATGATTATAGCAGAATAATTGTTCCCTCAAAAATCCCGAAGGGATGACATTATAACCACATACCAAACTACCATCTACGATTTACCCCAATGAATCCTGCCATCCCTTTGGGATTTTTTATTGGTTAGGTATGATTCCTCTATAATATTACCATCCCTTCGGGATTCTTGCGTAACTACATGGTAATGATTCAGTTATAATAATCTAATTTATTTAAGATTTAATAATCGGATACAATGAAGGAGAAATTTGAAAAATTAAATCCATTACCTACCGTTTACTAATCATACTGTCACATAACCTCAATAGACCATTCAATCGGACTACGTCCCGAAATCGTAAGAAGCATTGTGCGTTGAAGTATACCGTATCCCGTTGAATAAACATCATCATTGCTTACCTCTATTGTATAATTATTGCACAGTAAGCGAACTGTAACACCGTTCGAGAGTAATGCTACTGAATGTCCGTCTGCTGCCCTTTCAACTACCTTCACTTCAGGCGCACAGTGAAAGAATGCCGTTATTGTTTGTTCTCTGTCATATTCATCTACACCTGATATTTTGGTATCAGCAAAGGAGAGTGTACGGATATGCTTACTTGTCCCAAAACCTGAATGACATCCCTTCCATTCTGCTGGGTTTCTATGAATTACCGTTCCTTTCGAGCGGTCACCCAGCATCCAGAACAGTGCATCACCTCCTCCGGGCAACCATAGATTTTGCTCTTCTCTGCTCTCTGGAATAATCGTATTATGTGCTGATGTCGAACGGAAATGATTTCTCATACCGGCAGCAGGAGTATAGAGATATGTTCCGCCATCCACAAATATATCCTGTCCACGTACATTCACTTCGATAGATAATTGGTCATTATGGGCATGACCGCCCTTGCCTCGCTGACCAATCGAACCGCACCGTACTGAACAATAATACTCTTTTGTACGGTATATATCGAGACCGAAATTATTGAAAGATACATGGCCTGTCTCGTTCTCTGTCGTTGTATGTACTAACGACGGGCAATTCAACAATCGTGCAATTTCTTGGAGTTCACTGTGATTATTATAGTTTTCGACGAGAAAAGTGCTATTATCGGGTAATTCTTTGTAATTGTTAACAGTAAGGAATGTATTTCGCGCTTCGAGTACAGTAGTTTCCATGCAGTTCGGAAACAATTTGAAAAACCGCCCGCTGTCATTATCACCGATTTGCGGAGAATGTCCGTTTGGCTTGACGACAAGCCGCGCAAATCTCAGAATTGACGGCAACATTTTCTTTAAAGAACGGTAGTCTTCAAGTTTTGGATTTAATTTTGGCGCACCTTTCTTTAGCCGGTGGTTATAGCGTGAGAGTGCCGCAATTTTTTCGTTCGGTAATTTTTCTAAAAGCGCGGCAGAGTAGATTACCATTTCAGCCGAAAGTCGGTGATATGGCACTGATGCCTCGAAATTCCCGCCGTCGGGCAAGAATTGCAGTTTTGTTTCGGCAATCATTTCCTGCACCGAAAATGCGAGCCACATATCTGTTTCAGGGGTTGAGGGCAAATATGCAGCTATAAAAAGCAATCCAGCGATATCAGCCAAATAGTGGTTGCCCCGTAGTATCGGAGAATATTCCAAATTATTGATGATATGCTGCCCATGCTCATAAATGCTTCTTCGAAAAATCCTCTCAAAGTCCTCATCGAATGTGCATCCCGCTGAACGGAAATAATCATAACTTATCAGCCAGTTTACCGCTCGAATAGCAATATCCATGCTCGTCGTCCAATTCACTCCAAAACGCGGAGGATTCAGTGCAATAAAATCAATGATTTGATTGCGGAACTCCGCCATGTATGTTTCTTTGGGTTGAAACGGCTCATTACTCCGACCCGACAAGGCGGCGGCTTGTGCAAGAGTCGGGAAATGTTGCATCCGTGCGAGTTCCCAGGGAACTTTCACATCCACTCCGGCTTTTGCACCATACTGAATTGACTTGCACCAATCTAGAGCTGACCACCGGAAACCGGACTTAAAATCAAGCTGCCAGTCTATCGGTGTGTAGTTCTTATCAACCATTGCCCATATTCTACGGGACTCTTTCAGATTGAGGGGGCATATTTCATGGGAAAGCCATTCGCCGTTATCCGTAGGTATATTTGCATAGGGTGAGAAAACAACACCCTCCGTCCCCCTGCATTCCATACCGTACCTTACTTCTGTCCAGCCCGAACCTAATAAGTCGAAACGATGCGAACAGTACAGTTCGGCGAGCATTGAGATATGCCGTTCGTTCGATTGTAAATCATCAACCGGTAGCAATGTAAAATACGAATGCAGTTCCGGGATTTCCTTATTTGAATACGTGGTAACGGATGTGTCGCGTTTTTTAGCAGCATTATGGCGGATTGGACGGGCGAATTGCTCATACACCATACGCATAGCAGTACGCGGCGGCAATGACAAGCCCTGACGAATTTTGCGGATTATTTTCACGGAACGATATGCCCTTACGGTTTGTTTATTCGGCTAGTTTTTGTGTGGTAATATACGTGATTTTATTGTGATTACAAATAGGAGAAGAAATGTGTTTCAGTTAGTTTGCTGGATTAATGAATATAGTGTCGAATGAAATAGTTTCCATTTGGTGCTGGTTTTAGATATGTGTAGTTTTGTGGTATAGAAAATTTGCATAATTGTCAAACAAAACAAACAATATGACACAAGAAAATGTAAAACCAGA
The DNA here is from genome assembly GCA_964527785.1 of uncultured Chitinophagaceae bacterium. Lineage (GTDB taxonomy): Bacteria > Bacteroidota > Ignavibacteria > Kapaibacteriales > UBA961 > JADJXV01. The sequence continues at coordinate 46,135 of CAZGNO010000018.1, read as the reverse complement.
CTATACCTCCATAGCAAATCTTATTCAGGAAGCTCACGAAAAAAAACTAATGCTTCCTGAATTTCAAAGACCTTTTGTTTGGTCAATAGAGCAATCAAAAGATCTATTTGACTCTTTGATGAGAGGTATTTTTATAGGAACATTTGTAATGGCGAAACCTCAGTTTGACTTATCTTGTAGATCAATTGACATCAGACCAAGAGCAGGCAAAGGGAGTCGTACAAAATTTGACCCAGGATTCTATAAAGCACACGACTTCGAGGCTCAAAGAACCTTTGTAGTTCTTGATGGGCAGCAAAGAATAACATCACTATATAGAGTCTTAAAAGGGTATGATAAAATTTATTTTGTGTTTAAAAGACCCGACTCCATCCCATCACCTAATGAAGATATTAAATCAATTGAGCAGATTATTGATAGCTTGTCAATTAAATCAACAGACGATGTATTTTCAATTGAGTTAAGTGAAGTATATAAATGTGCCAATTGGAAAGATAGAGAGATTCAACAGCAAATTTTTGATCCGTTATCAGAAAAGTACGAGTATTTAAATATCAATCAAGAACTAAAAGATAGATACCTTAACATGTTACTTGATTTAAAAAGACTGTTTAGTGAACTAATTTTGGATAAAACATTACTCTCAGTTTTCTTCTTAAATATGGGGATTGAAAAGTTCTGTATGTTTTTTGAAAGAAGCAATTCAAAGGGTACAGAGTTAAGTTTTATTGATATTATTACTGCTAAAATTTACAAGGACTTTAAATTAGATAGAAGTATCAATGACTTCAAAGACAAGAACAAAAATATTTTGTTTGACAACTCAATAGTTGAAGCATTTGTGAGGTATATTTCATTTTTAAAAGCTGGTCAAGTTGATAGGAAAACAATTCTTACAAATTTAGATGGGTACGATTTTATTAATAATTGGCAAGAAATATCTACTCTATATGTTAAATCTTGGAATTTTTTGATAAGTCAGCGGTTGATATTCCGAAATGAATGGGTAACTTATAAAACTATGTACATACCTATTATACATTTCTTAAAGAACCTACCTCATAAAGATTTCTCTCAAATAACTCCTGAACAGACAAAACTATTTAAATTTTGGTTTTGGGGTTCACTTCTGAATACTAGATACGGTGGAGGTATGCTTGGCTCAACAAATGACATTATTGTTGAAGACTGCAAAAAGCTGGAAAGCATTGCTAGAGGGGAACATTTTCCGAAGGAGTATTTAAAGAAATATAAGTTTGAGTATAAAACAGAAGATTTTTTAGAATTAACTTCAAATGGTGCAATTTTTACTGGAATTATGTCCATTATGAATTACAGTAAAAACGGGTTGAAAAATCTTCATAATAACAATCCATTAGATTTTGCAAACAATATAAATATTCATCATATTTTTCCTTCAAAATATCTAGAAAACAACTTTGACCAAGAATCTTTTGAAAATGAATACTCCGATTCAATATTAAACAAAATGATTACTGAAAAAATTCCCAATATTAAGTTTGGGGATAAAAAACCATCAATATATTTAAGTGCTTTAACGGAAAACAATTTTATAGAAGATTCTCTCATCAATCACTGTATTCCTAATCCAGATAAATTAATTTCAGGAAATTTTGACAACTCATTCAAGGAATTCGTAAATGAAAGAGCAAAAACCCTTAAAACATTAATAGATGACGAGGTGGGCTATATGAAATTAGAATTGCTTGATGCAATTGAAAGCAATACTAATAGATAAATCTTATAGAGTATTTATTAGAATCTTCTTACATGACCAAACCCCAATTCCGCAGCCAAATACTCTCGCTACGTGAAACACTCGCTCCAGATATGCGCGCAGAGTATTCCCGCAGAATTGCCCAAACGCTCATATCCCTACCTCAGTTCGGTGCAGCCCGGACTGTCCACTGTTATCTATCATTTGGTACGGAAGTAGAGACTGAATACATACGCCTCGCTGCCTTTGCCTCCGGCAAACGAGTTGCAGTACCTATCCATGAAAAGCATAACCCGATATTGCAACACCGCTTTATTACCGATACACACGAATTTACACCCGGACATTGGAATGTACCCGTGCCTATTATTGATAACACTGTGCTTCTTTCGGCTGCCGACCTTGCCCTGACTGCTAGTGATATTATCATAGTTCCACTTGTAGCATTTGACAGATCAAAGCACCGCTTGGGATATGGCAAGGGGTTTTATGACCGTTTCCTTCATACTGAAAAAGCAATTACCATCGGTATCGGGTTTTCCATTCAAGAAGTGGAGCACATCCCCATCGAACCCCATGATGAAACTCTTTCGATGATTATTACCGAAAACACAATATACTAGTATGTAGTTTTACGTATATTTGTCAATAAAAGAACCTAAACATTGTAGTGAAAATTATATGAAGCAACAAACAGCAGTTGTAATGATGTCAGGCGGAATGGATTCGAGCGTTTGTGCTGCAATTGCTCTAGGTGAAGGGTATCAGGTTGCTGCCCTGCACGTCAATTACGGACAGCGAACACAAGAGCGCGAGCTTAGGGCATTCAATGATGTGGCAGATTACTTTGCGATTACCCAGCGAATGGTTGTGGATATTGGATACCTTGCCAAAATTGGCGGGAGCGCATTGACTGACATATCAATTCCCGTCTCTGCTGCAAATCTAGAGAGCAACGAGATTCCTTCAAGTTATGTTCCTTTTCGTAATGCCAATATATTGGCAATAGCGACGAGTTGGGCAGAAGTGTTGGGAGCTAGTGCGTTGTTCATTGGTGCGGTGGAAGAGGACGGGAGCGGCTACCCGGATTGCAGGGCGGAGTTTTTCGAGGTGTTCGAAAAGATGATTGCCGTCGGCACAAAACCCGAAACTTCTATTCGGATTTTTACGCCGTTGATTCATTTATCCAAGAAGGAAATTGTTCTTCGCGGTACTGAATTGAATGCACCGCTCCATCTTACGTGGAGCTGCTATTCATCAGAGGAAGAAGCGTGCGGAGTGTGTGATTCGTGTGCGTTGCGTCTGCGGGGGTTTGATCAAGCTGGTGTTACCGATAAAATCAAATATGCACAGTAGATAATATCCAAAGAAATAATTACGAAACAAACCTTCAAGGTTTTTAAAACCTTGAAGGTCTTACAGTATTATTCAGATCAACAGTTTCACCACACCAATCCACCGCGTAACCGTATAATTCCATTGGCAATAAAGACTAGAGCTACAAAATAGAATAGTAGTGTATTTCTAAAACGGATCATATCAGGTTTCTTTTTCCATTTGGCGGCAACATGAATAAGTGCCAGAGCAGCTAGCATTGTTGCAATATGTTCGATTTGCTTTCCATGAAGCTCACTAGTCTCCATTGCAATCAGAATGAGATTGATTATTCCGAGCAGCACCTGTAAATCCATTGTGCTGACAAAAATTACTCCCAATATCTTGTCAAACTTTGAGAAACTACGTTTTGAAAGCCACCCCTGAAGATACAGTAGAACTGTAATAACCGCAAAAGTCAGCACAAGCCAACGGAAATGCGAGTGAAGAGTAAAAATAAACTCCATTGAATGCAATCAAAATGTTGAACAAATTTCTACAACAAAACTAAACAATTTTCAACTGTTTTTACGATTATTTGCTATGGTTACTGCCGACATGATTGCTTCAACAGTACTTTTATCATCAGCAATTCCTTTTCCGGCAATTGAATACGCAGTTCCGTGATCTGGTGAGGTCCGTACTATCGGAAGTCCGGCAGTAATGTTCACACCGCCTCCTGTTGCGAGTAGTTTAAGTGGTATAAGCCCTTGGTCGTGATACATTGCCAGAATGGCATCGTAGTTCTTATATTCACCATGAGCAAAGAAGCCATCCGCCGGAAAAGCTCCTTGAATATTAATATCTAATTTTTTACACTCATCAATTGCCGGGTTAATAGCAGAACTTTCCTCAGTACCTATTCTTCCCTTTTCTCCTGCGTGAGGATTTAACCCAAGCACTGCTATTTTCGGTGAAATGATTGCAAAATCTCTTTGAAGTGCACTGTGAATTTTTTGGATGCGCTCCATGATAACGGATTGAGAAATTGCTGCCGATACGTCCTTTATGGGAATATGAATTGTAGCCAGCGCAACCCTTACAGAACCGGATGCAAGTATCATCATAGGATTTGTAACATTACAGCGTGTAGCAAGCATTTCTGTTTGCCCCGGGAAATGCCACCCGACACGGCTCAATGCAATTTTAGCGATAGGCAACGTTACAATTGCATCATAATCTCCCTTAATCGTCAATTGAATGGCAGTTTCAAGTGACAACACTGCTAATTGAGCCGCAGTTTCGGTAATTGCACCAAACTCAACAGGTGAGTATTCGCCTGTTTCGTGAATTGACAATTTCAGAGTGTGGTTGAGCGTTATTGATGAAGTATATTCGGTTACTTCATAGCCCATTTTTTGAGCATATTCAACTATTGTGCGGCTATTTCCACAGAGTACAAATTGAATATTAGGAAGTATCCCTTCACTTAGAATACTGAACAATGCTTTAAAAAGCACTTCCAATCCTATTCCATTGCAATCACCTATGGTTATGATGATTTTCATGTCTTTATTGCTAATGATAAGATATGAAAAAAGGCAACTTTTTTCAAAGTTGCCTTTAATAACTACTATCTTATGTTTTTATTGGGACTATGCTTCAGTTTTTGGTTCTTCAGAAGAATCATCTGCGGATTCAGCCGGTGTTTCACTAACGGCTTCATCAGCAGCAGCTACTTCAGCTTCTTGTATTACATCAGCAATTAATTCGGACGGTACTGTTTCAACATGAGTTACCTCTGCAATGACCTGCTCGGCAGGAACTGCAAGAACCGGAGCAACAACCGCAGGCGGAGCATCAACAACAGCCGGAGCAACATCTACAACAGGCGCAGCAACTACTTTTGGAGTTACAGCAGGTTTTGCAGGGGCTGCTTTTTTGCGTCTGGTACGAATAACCCCATCACGGGCTGATGCAAAATCAACGAGCTCTATAATTGCTACTCTACCAGCATCACCGCGTCTTGTACCTAGTTTAACGATGCGTGTATAACCACCCGGACGTGATGCTACAGCCGGAGCAATAGTATCAAACAATTCTTGGACAACACCTTTGTTACGAATTGACTTATACACTTCTCGACGATTATGAATATCAATCACTTGTCCTGTAGGTAATTGACCCTGTTGCTCACGTTGAAGTGCCTGTTTTGCACGTGTAATCAATGCTTCTGCAAACGGACGCAGTTCTTTGGCTTTTGCCTCAGTAGTAGAGATTTTCTTATGTTGAAAGAGTGAACTAGCCATATTGCACAACATTGCTTTGCGATGACTTGCGGTTCGTTTAAGTTTTCTGCCTACTCTATTGTGTATCATAGCTATTTCTCTCTGCCTAAAAAAACAAGTTTTTTATTAAATTAAATATATTCGGCGTTCCAAGCAAAATGGTTTTATGCAGCTTGTTCGGCTTCTACAGTTTTTGGCTCATCTTTGATATATTTTTCTACATTCATACCAAAAACCAAATTGTTATTGCGTACTACTTCAGTTAGTTCTGTAAGAGATTTGCGTCCAAAATTACGGAATTTGAGAAGGTCTTGTTCGCTGAGCATTACAAGCTCGGCAAGTGTTTTGATGTTTGCAGCTTTCAAACAGTTGTGAGCACGTACCGAGAGTTCAAGCTCATCAACAGGAGTAAGAAGAATGCGGCGAATACGTGTTTTTTCTGCTTCTTTTGCTTCTTCTTCGACAACCTCTGTTTGCTGTTGCTCACGTTTGATTTCATCAAAATTGATAAAGAGCAATACGTGTTCGTGGAGAATTTCCGCAGCATCTTGAATTGCTTCTTGTGCTGTGATTGTTCCATCGGTTGTAACATCAATTGTCAATTTTTCATAGTCTGTCTTTTGACCAACGCGATGTGGCTCGACGGTATAAATTACATTCTTAATCGGAGTATAAATTGCATCAATCGGGATCATTCCTATTGGATACTCGGAGCTATTTTGCTCTTCAGCAGGAATATACCCTTTGCCGCGCCCTACTCTTAATTCAACATCAAAATCCGCATCGTCTGCCAGAATTGCAATATGATGATTCGGATCCATCACTTGAACTTGCGGGTTAGCATTTTCGATGTCTTTTGCTGTCCATTTTCCAGAACCTTTCAAGCGAAAATTAATACGGGGCGGCTTTTTATCAAGCACCTTCATACGTATTTCTTTTAGATTAAGGATAATTTCAGAAACATCCTCAATAACACCTTGAATAGTTTGAAATTCATGGAGAACCGTGCTAATTTTCAATCCAACAATTGCCCAGCCCGGAGTCGAAGACAAGAGTACGCGACGAATAGCATTGCCAACCGTAACGCCGTATCCTTCTTCTAAGGGTTGGAGAACAAATCTACCATGATTTGAGGTAGATGACTCATCAATGTGAACCCTTTCAGGCATTTGCATTGGTACGTTCATATTTATCTTTCTAAATTATATTAAACGTTCAAGATTTGAAACTTTCCTACATTATGAATAATCCACAGTGAAGTATTGATTATCTTCCTTTAGATAATCAATAAACACAAATTGGATTATACTCTCCGCCGTTTAGGAGGGCGGCAGCCGTTGTGAGGAAGTGGTGTTTGGTCGAGTATGTTCAGAATCTCAAGACCGGCATGGGCAAGCGCACGAATCGCCGCTTCTCGTCCGGATCCCGGTCCTTTAACAATAACCTCAACCTTGCGTAGTCCCATTTCGTATGCTTCTTTTGCAGAACGTTCCGCAGATACCTGGGAAGCATACGGTGTGTTTTTCTTCGAGCCGCGGAAACCGTTTCTTCCGGCTGAAGACCAACTTAATGTATTACCATACGTATCAGTTATAGTAACAATAACATTATTGAATGTTGCCTTAACATAAGCTTTGCCATGTACATCTGCAACAACTTTTTTCTTAACTCTTTTTTTAACAGCAGCCATTTATTGATAATTTCTACTATGGAAAAAAATCTGAACTTTCGTAGTTCTAAATACGTATGATATCTATTATTTCTTCGCAGCTTTTTTCTTGCCTGCAACTGTTTTTCTACGACCTTTACGGGTACGCGAATTTGTTCTTGTACGTTGACCGCGAGCAGGAAGCCCTCTACGATGACGAATACCACGGTAGCAACCGATATCCATTAACCGTTTGATGTTCAGTTGTATTTCTGAACGAAGTTGACCTTCTACTTTATAGTCTGCCAACACTAAACGGATACGAGCAATCTCTTCATCTGTCCATGTATTAACTCGTTTGCTAAAGTCTATGCCCGCTTTTGTCAATATTTCTTCCGATGATTTATTACCTACTCCGTAAATATACGTAAGTCCGATAATTCCTCGTTTGTTTTTAGGTAAGTCAATTCCAGCGATACGTGCCACGTTGTTTCTCCTTAATTATCCTTGACGTTGTTTGAAGCGTGGATTTTTTTTGTTAATAATATAAACGCGCCCCTTACGACGGACAATTTTGTCGTGAGGATTTCTTTTTTTGACTGATGCTTGTACTTTCATAACTTTACTTGGGGATAAATAGCAAAATTGTATTTTCAAATTTACTTATACCGATAGACAATACGTCCCTTCGATAAATCATATGGCGAAAGTTCTACTGTTACTTTATCGCCTTGTAATATCTTTATAAAATTCATTCTCATTTTGCCTGAAATATGAGCCAGAACCTTATGTCCATTATCTAACTTAACAATAAATTGTGTGTTAGGCAATGTTTCGTCAATTATTCCATCTACACGAATCAGATCCTGTTTTGCCATAAATTCAAATATTAGCTTATCATTGTAAGAATGATTGGCTGATTATCTTCTACAATAACTGTATGTTCAAAATGCGCTGACGGGCGGCTGTCTGCCGTAAGTACCGTCCAACCGTCATGTGCAACCTTGACACTAAAAACTCCGGCATTAACCATTGGTTCAATTGCCAGCGCCTTCCCGCGCATTAGTTTATCATTCGGAAAACGGGAACGATGAAGCAGTGGCGGCACAAAGTTCGGTATTGCCGGTTCTTCGTGCAATTGTCTTCCTACACCATGACCAACAAGTTCACGAACAATAGAAAAACCATTTTTCTCAACATGAGATTGAACAGCACGGGATATATCGTAAACTTTCTTTCCAACAACAGCTTGACTAACACCCAGCATTAACGATTCATATGTAACGTTCATCAAATGCTGCTTTTCCTCAGAAACTTGCCCAACAGGGAAAGTAAAGGCGCTGTCTCCGTAATATCCGTTCTTTTTAACACCGCAATCAATTGAAACTATCTGACCATCTTTTAGCTTTCTATTAGAAGGTAAACCATGAACAACTTCTTCATCAATCGAAATGCAAAGAGACGAAGGGAAGGGTTTTCCATCAACTACATATCCTTTAAAGGCAGGCACTCCTCCTTGAGTAAGGATATAATCTTCCGCTATTTTATCAAGGTCAAATGTTGAAATTCCGGGCTGAATATTCTTTCGTACTTCAATCAGTGCACCGGCAACAATTCTGCAAGATTCCTCGATTGCATGAATAGCTGATGATATTTTAATTGCTGGGGCATCCATGATTTTTTCAATTAGAACCCGCCGACACCCGGAGCATTTGCACGTCCGCGAATTTTACCGCTTTTCATAAATCCGTCATAATGACGCATGAGCAAATATGATTCAATCTGTTGAAGAGTATCGAGAGCCACACCAACAATAATCAACAAACTTGTTCCTCCGAAGAATGAAGCTACTCCGGGAGGAATAGACATTACATTTTGTATAAACGTAGGAAGTATTGCAATCAAAGCCAAGAAAATCGAACCCGGTAATGTAATTTTAGTTAGAATATTCTCAACATAATCTGCAGTTGCTTTCCCCGGTCTGATACCCGGTATAAATCCACCTTGCTTTTTCATATTTTCAGCAACGTCTTTAGGATTAAAAACGATTGCAGTATAAAAATATGTAAAGAATATAATGACAAGAGCATACATTAACGCATAGACATAAGAACGTTCACTGAACAATTGAGCCATTGAAGCAAGCGTTTGATTCTCAGGAAAGAAACTGAGAACTGTACTTGGTATAAACAATATTGATTGCGCAAAAATAATCGGCATTACACCTGCAGTATTTACACGTAAAGGAATATACTGGGTTGTTCCACCGTATGTTTTTTTACCAACAACTCTTTTAGCATATTGGACAGGGATTCTTCTTGCTCCTTGTGTTACCAAAATAACGGCTGCAATTATAAATACAAGTAAACCTAACATTATTACATCAGCTATCCACGGGTGTGAGTTCGCTTGAACAAGTGATACTTCCTGAGCAATTGCCGAGGGGAGGCGGGCAATAATACCAATAAAAATAATTAGTGAAATACCATTTCCTAAACCTCGGTCGGTGATTTGCTCACCTAACCACATTAAGAAAATCGTACCGGAAGTAAGAATAATTATTGATGTTAGTGTAAACCCGATACCATCAAAAGGAACAACTGCAGAGCCATTGGTTGGATTTGCAATTTTAACACTAATTCCCCATGCTTGCAACGCCGCTATGGCAACCGTTAAATACCTGGTATATTGATTGATTTTTCTTCTACCGTCTTCTCCTTCACGTTGCATTTTCTGTATTTGAGGCATTACAATCGCCCCAAGCTGCAGAACAATAGAAGCTGAGATGTATGGCATAATTCCTAATGCAAAAATTGCAGCATTAGAAAGCGCACCACCTACAAACAAATCATAAAGTCCTAACAAAGAATTTGCATCTGTTTGAGATGATGCATGAAGTGCAACAACATCTACACCCGGAAGCGAAATATAAGAACCAATTCTTACAACGACCAAAATTCCTATTGTAAATAGGATTCTTTGGCGAAGCTCCTCAATTTTGAAGATATTTTTAAAGGTTTGTACTATATTAGCCATTGTTAATCGCTGTGCCCCCCGCAGACTCAATTTTTTGTTTCGCTGAATCAGAGAAACAATCTGCCGAAATATGAAGTTTTGCGGTTAGCTCACCATTGCCCAATATTTTCAAAGGCATTGTTCTTTTACTAATTGCACCGATCTCATAAAGTGATTCGGGTGTAACTGTATTACCTTCAAAAGCATTTGAATCTGCTAATTCTTGTAATGTGGACACATTAAGAATTTGGTATTCAACTCTGAAAGGATTGCTGAATCCGAATTTAGGTAAACGACGGCTTAACGGCATTTGACCGCCTTCAAATCCACGCTTACTTTCATAACCGGATGTTGCTTTATGTCCTTTATGACCACGAGTAGATGTACCACCATGGCCTGAACCTGCACCACGCCCGATACGTTTCTTTTTACCTGTCGAACCTGTCGCAGGACTGAGATTACCAATATGTTTCATATGTTAAATCCTATTCTTAGGCAGAAATTTCTTCAACTGTAACGAGGTGTTTTACAACATTAATCATACCAAGCGTTTGCACATTCTTAGGTTGAATAACAACATTATTAGGTCTTCCTAATCCGAGTGCTTTGATTGTGCGCTTTTGATTCTCTTTAGTCTTAATAATACTGCGCGTTTGGGTTATTTTTAATGTTTCCATTTTATTTTCTAATGATTATGATATTACCCGCGAGTCACTTTTTCTACAGAGATTCCACGACGAGCGGCAACTGATTGAGCATCTTGCAATTGCATGAGTGCTTCTACCGTAGCTTTTACTGTATTATGAGGATTAGACGACCCCAAACTTTTGGTAAGAACATCTTGTACACCGGCAAGCTCAAGTACGGCACGAACACCACCGGCAGCAATAACTCCTGTACCTGCAGAAGCCGGCTTAATAAACACGCGAGCAGCGCCGAATTTACCGGTAACATCATGAGGAATAGTAGTATCCTGCAAGCGTACTGTAACTACATTCTTTTTTGCAGCGTCAGTTGCTTTGGTAACTGCATCAACTACTTCGCCTGCTTTACCAAGCCCGTAACCGATATGACCATTACCATCACCTACTACAACAATTGCTGAGAAGTTGAAACGGCGACCGCCTTTTACAACCTTTGCAGTACGTCCTACATACACTAATTTGTCTTTTAAATCAAGTTCAGATACTCTAACTTTTGCCACGTGGGTGTTCTCCTAATTTTAATATCAAAATTGCAAACCGGCTTCGCGAGCGGCATCTGCAAGTGCCTTTACTCGTCCGTGATAGACATAACCATTGCGATCGAAAGCAACAGTAGAAATGTTTTTGGCAAGTGCACGTTGGGCAAGTACTGCTCCAACTGATTTGCTTCCATCGCTCTTTGTACCTTCAGCGTTCTTCATTCCGGCAACTTCTTTTTCAACGGTTGAAGCAGATACAAGTGTCATATTTTGAGTATCATCAATAATTTGAGCATAAATATGCTTCAAACTTCTATATACACTCAAGCGATAACGCTCCGGTGTTCCGGTAACTTTTTTACGAACTCGCATTTTGCGTCTAGTACGACGTTCTTTTTTAAGATTAGCACTCATGATACTTTGAATCCCTTAATCAACTTTGTAATTTCACACTTTATTTACCGGCAGACTTACCTGCTTTGCGGCGGATTTGTTCACCTTCGTATCGAATCCCTTTACCTTTATATGGCTCAGGCGGACGAAGGCGACGAATTTTTGAAGCAATCTCACCTACCAAATGCTTGTCAATTCCTTTAATTTGAATTTGAGTCGGTGCAGGAACTGCGAAATCAATCCCAACTGGAGGTATAAATAATATCGGATGTGAGTACCCTAGTGCCAAAAACAACCTGTTTCCGCGCATTTCCGCACGATATCCGACACCTTCGATAATTAGATTTCTTTGAAAACCATTTACCACTCCTTCAATTGCATTTGCGCTCAACGCACGGGTTAAGCCGTGCAAAGCTCTGATATCTTTCTGATCACTTACACGCGAAAATGCAATAATGCTATTTTCATTTGAATAAGTGATTTCTTCAGGGACTCGAACCATAAGTTCGCCCTTTGGACCCTTTGCCTTGAGGATGCCATCAGCCATTGTAATTTGTACATTAGCTGGAACTGTTATTTGCTTTTTGCCTACACGGGACACTGTTTCGCTCCTTGAATTTTACCAGACTGTGCAAAGAATTTCACCGCCTACATTGTAAAGACGTGCTTGTTTATCTGTCATCACACCTTTTGAAGTGGAGACAATAGCCATTCCCAGACCGTTGCGTACTCTTGGCAATTTGTCTGCGGGAGAATATACTCGACGACCCGGTTTACTAATTCTCTTTACTTCTTGAATTGCAGGCGCACCATTAAAATAACGCAAAGTAACACGAATGACACCTTGCTTATCATCCTCAATTTTCACAAAGTCATTAATGAAACCTTGATCCTTGAGAATAGTTGCTACTGCAATCTTAAGATTAGACGATGGAGTATCCACTGTCTTATGCTTTGCGGCAGCGGCATTTCTAATTCTTGTCAGAAAGTCTGATATTGTATCTGATACTGGCATATTATTCTTACTAAATTGAATTATTTATATTACCAACTTGCCTTGCGGATACCCGGAATTTTACCTTCGAGTGCTAATTGGCGAAAGATATTGCGACCTAAACCGAATCTTTTATAGACTCCGCGTGCCCTGCCTGTCATATTACAACGGCTTTGTACACGAGTTGGAGAGCTATTTCTAGGAAGTTTCTGCAAACCCTCCCAGTCTCCGGCTTTCTTTAGTTCTTCACGTTTGGCAGCATATTTTTCTACCAATCTTTTACGTTTTTCGTTACGGGCTATTACGCTTGTTTTTGCCATAAAATTTTTCTATAATTACGCTTTACGGAATGGGAAACCAAATTCTAGTAATAATGCTGCTGCCTCTTCGTCCGATTTTGCACTGGTGACAAAAGTAATGTCCATACCGGTAATACGGCTTACTTTATCAACATCAATTTCCGGAAATATGATCTGCTCTTTAATTCCGATAGTCAGCGAACCGCGACCATCAAAAGATTTGTCGGAGTAACCACGGAAGTCACGGATACGAGGAGAGGTAATATTGATGAATCTGTCAATAAATTCATACATTTTGGCTCGGCGGAGAGTTACATGACAACCAATCGGTTGACCTGCACGCAATTTAAAATTTGCAATAGCTTTTTTGGAGCGTGTAATCGCAGGACGTTGTCCTGTAATAAGTTCCATTTCATTTACAGCATTTTGCAAGATTTTTTGATCTTGTGTAGCTGCTCCTACGCCCATATTTATGCAAATTTTTGTAATTTTTGGAACTTGCATTATTGACTTGTAGTCAAATTTTTTCATCAGCGCAGGTACTACCTGTTCGCGATAAAAAGAGGCGAGACGCGGCGCGGGAATTTCTCCCTTATACTCTTCAATCCGGCGACCTTCCGGCTTTAATTCAATTTTTTTTACGGTTGCTTGCTTTGCCATTTTCTAAATCTCACAGATTAAATTTCTTTACCATTTGTTCGCGCAATTCTGACTGACGATTTTTCGCCGCCTTTTTCGAGCGATTTAACACTTACACGGGTCGGCTTGCCATCGCTGTCCACAAGCTGCACATTAGAGTAATGTATTGGCATTTCCTTGCTTATAATTCCACCTTGTTGATTATTAGCAGAAGGTCTTGAGTGTTTCTTACGAATACTGATACCCTCTACAAGAATTCTCATCTTCTTTGAATCAACTTCAAGAACACGTCCGGTGCTTCCCTTGTCATTACCCGTTATTACTGCTACAGTATCGCCTTTTTTAATTTTTAATTTCATTAGATGCCTCGCTTATAGAACTTCTGGTGCAAGAGAAATGATTTTCATAAAGTTTTTCTCGCGTAATTCACGAGCAACCGGACCAAATATACGGGTTCCGCGCGGCTCACCTTGATTATTAAGAATGACGGCTGCATTCTCGTCGAATCGAATATACGACCCGTCTTTCCGTTGAATTTCCTTTTTTGTACGAACTACAACGGCTTTGCACACATCACCTTTTTTCACACCGCCGTTAGGAAGTGCCGCTTTGACAGATACAACAATTATATCACCAACACTCGCGTAGCGTCGGGCATGACCACCCAATATACGAATGCAGCGTACTCTTCTTGCGCCTGAATTATCAGCAACCACCAAATTTGATTCTTCTTGTATCATTTGAGTATCTTTCTCCTAAAAGCTCTTTACTGTGCGCGTTCAACAATTTCTACTAAAGACCATCTTTTTTTTGCACTAAGAGGGCGGCTTTCCACAACTCTTACTACATCACCGATGTTACAGGCATTCTCTTCGTCATGAGCCATAACTTTTTTAGTTTGCTTGTAGTACTTTCTATAAAGCGGGTGAACAACTTGTCGTTCAATCGCAACTACAATTGACTTATTCATTTTATTGCTTACTACTTTGCCTTGTCTGATTTTTTTTCTGCCGGGAACATATTCGCCGGTAGCTGCTTGGGTTTGTTCGTTCATCGTTTCCATAGTATATTATGCTCCTACTGTTTTTGAACGTTCGCCAAGAATACTATTAAGTCTGGCAATATCTTTACGTAGTGTTCTGATATATGCAGTATTTTGCAATTGACTTAACGCTTTTTGAAAACGCAATTTTACAAGAGTTTCTTCTGCTTCACGAAGTGTGCTTACCAATTCTTCGCTAGTCAATTCCTTAAGATCGTGTGCTTTTCTAGCTTTCATTGTTGGACATCCGCATCAATTCGTGTTACAAACTTTACTTTTATTGGCAATTTGTGCGAAGCAAGACGAATTGCTTCTTGAGCGGCTTCTTTCGATACACCGTCAATTTCAAATAAAACTCTTCCCGGTTTAACTACTGCCACCCAAAACTCCGGGCTACCTTTACCGGAACCCATCCGAGTTTCTGCTGGTTTTTTAGTAACCGGTTTGTCCGGAAAAATACGAATCCAGACCTTACCATCACGTTTTAAATAACGATTGATCGCAATACGCGCAGCTTCAATTTGACGATTAGTAATCCAAGCTGGTTCAAGTGCTTTCATACCAAAACTTCCAAATGTTACCAGTGAGCCGCGATAGGCCTTACCTTTCATTCTGCCGCGTTGGGTCTTGCGGTGTTTTACTCTTTTGGGAAGTAGCATAGTCTATTATCTCTCTTTTCTTGCTTGAAAGTCTTAGTACGAACGTAAAAGTTCACTATAAAATATCTTATTCTTTAATTTGTGGCTTACCGATAATTTCCCCACGGCAAATCCATGTTTTCACACCAATAGCGCCATATATGGTTTGCGCTGTAGCTGTACCGTAATCAATATCTGCTCGGATTGTATGGAGTGGAACACGACCCTCTTTGTACTGTTCGGTTCTACTCATATCTGCACCACCAAGACGACCTGAACACATAACACGAATTCCTTCAGCACCCATTCTTATTGCTGCGCCGACAGATTGCTTCATTGCCTTACGGAATGATATACGTCCCTCAAGCTGTTGAGCTATATTTTCTGCTACCAATTGAGCATCTAATTCAGGGCGTTTGATTTCATTAATCAAAATCTTAACATCCTTTTTGGTAAGCTTCTTCAATTCTTCTTCAAGCAATGTAATATCTTTACCTGATCGTCCGATAATAACACCGGGACGAGAAGTTTGAATTGTAACTCTCATTTGTTTGGCAGTACGCTCAATAATTACTCGTGCAACACCGGCTTTTTTAAGACGGCTCTTTACATACGAGCGAACTAATAAGTCCTCTGTAAGCTTTTCTGCTATATTCTTTTCATCAAACCAATTAGCTTCCCATTGCTTGATGATTCCTAAGCGAAATCCTATCGGATGTGTTTTCTGACCCAAAATCAATCTCCTAAATTTGCTTATTCAGCAGATACAACAATTGTCAAATGATGAGAACGTTTTATTATTCTGTAAGCCCTGCCCATTGGTGCCGGCGAAATTCTTTTCATAGAAGGTCCTTGATTTACAAATGCTTCTTTGACAACAATTCTGTCCGAATTAACACTATTATCTTTATTTTCCAGATTGGAAATTGCAGATTTTAGAACCAATTCCGCGTCGGTAGCAGCGTGTTTTGGGCAAAACTTGAGTATTGCCAATGCTTGCGATGCCGACTTGCCGCGAATTAAATCAATCACCAACCGCATTTTACGCGGTGAAGTGCGAACGAATCTTCTGAGTGCTTTAGCTTCCATGTTCATCTATACCTTATTACTTATTTTTTACCGGTTTTTTGATCTTTGCGGTTACCTGCATGACCACGAAATGTTCTTGTAGGAGCAAATTCACCTAATTTGTGTCCTACCATGTTTTCAGAAACATATACAGGAATAAACTTATTTCCGTTGTGTACTGCAAATGTATGCCCTACAAAATCAGGTGCTATCATAGAAGCGCGTGACCATGTTTTCACAACTTTTTTTACATTAGAAGCATTAAGAGCATCAATTTTTTCGATGAGCTTGTAGCTAATAAAAGGTCCTTTTTTGAGCGAACGTGCCATGTTTATTTTCTCTTACTTAGTTCTGCGGCGAATTATCAAATCATTAGATTTATTCTTTTTCTTGCGAGTTTTCAAGCCCTTGGCTAACTGTCCCCAAGGTGAGCGTGGATGCAAACGTCCACCGCCCGATTTAGACTTACCTTCACCACCACCCATCGGGTGATCAATCGGGTTCATCGCCATACCACGAGTTTGCGGTCTTATTCCGCGCCAAATATTACGTCCGGCTTTTCCTTCAAGTACGTTCATGTGGTCGGCATTTCCCACAACACCAAGTGTTGCGATACAATTTGCACTTACTGAACGAATTTCACCGGAAGGCAATTTGATTTGAGCGTATCCTTCAGAAACACTGACGAGTTGGGCTGATGTTCCGGCGCTTCTTGCCATTTGCCCACCCTTACCCGGCTTGAGTTCGATATTATGAACAAACATACCTACGGGAACTCTTCCGATTGGGAGTGCATTTCCGTCTTGGAATTCAACATTTTTACCGGAAATTACAGTTTGTCCAACCTTCAATTTTTCAGGTGCGAGAATATAGCGTTTTTCACCGTCTTTATATTGCAGCAAAGCAATACGGCATGAACGGTTCGGATCGTATTCTATAGACTCAACAGTTGCAGGTATATCAAATTTATTCCGTTTGAAGTCAATAATACGATACTTGCGTTTGTGTCCGCCACCTCTGTGACGAGAAGTAATACGACCGGTATTGTTTCTTCCGCCGGATTTTTTTAGCGTTACTGTCAAAGATTTCTCAGGAGTACTTTTAGTAATTTCTTCAAAAGTACTTACTGAATAGAATCTAGTTCCGGGCGTTATTGGTTTAAGAGTTCTTAGTGCCATTGTTATTTATACTTCAATATTAGAGAGAAATATTATTCGTCCGATCCTTCGCCGGTTACTACATCCAAAGTCTGACCTTCTTTAAGAGTTATGTATGCTTTCTTTCTAAGGTTTGTTCTGCCGCGCATCACACCTTTTTTAGTCATTCTTACCTTGCTTTTGCCTTTAACTCTTACAGTACGAACTGAAATAACATTTACCTCAAACATAGCTTCGATAGCTTTTTTGATTTGTACTTTGTTAGCATCGGTTTCAACTTCAAATACATATTGACGCAGATAACCAATGTTTGTCGCTTTTTCAGTAATTATTGGGTGTTGTAATACAGTTATCATGATATTCAAATCTGACGATCAATTAATTTTGAAATGTTTTGACTATACGCTCAATTGCACTTTTAGATACAAGTAGTTTTTTATGTCTCAAAATGTCATATGTTGAAACTTTATCTGCCACAGATGTTGTCAATAATGGCAAATTTCTAGCTGAACAAACTACATTTTTCTCATTATCTGCAACCAAAAACAAAGTTTTTTGTTGATCGAGATTCAGAGCTTTAACAACAGTAGCCATTTGCTTTGTCTTAATCTCAGCAAACATCAAATCTTCCACCACAGTTAAATTGTTCTCTTGAAGACGAAGCGAGAATGCTGATTTACGTGCCAAACGCCGTACTTTTTTTGGCAAATCCAATTTGTAAAGATGGGGTTTTGGACCATGAACAGTTCCTCCACCAACCCATACCGGAGAGCGGCTTGAACCTGAACGTGCTGTTCCACGTCCTTTTTGCTTCCAAGGTTTTTTACCACCGCCGGATACTTCCGTACGAGTCTTTGTTTTATGAGTTCCTTGACGTTGGTTAGAGAGATACACACGCACCGCAAGGTGCATAGCGTGTTCATGAGGCTCAATACCGAAAACCTCATCAGGTAATTCAACCTGCCCTGCATTTTGTCCGTCCCTGTTTAATACATTTACTAGCATTATATTTCTCGCTTAGTACTTTACTATTTCTACCAGTGAATTAATTGCTCCCGGAACATTTCCCTTCACAAGAAGGATGTTAGAATCCGGCATGATATCAATAATTTCTAGATTTCTTGTTGAAATTCTCTTACCACCCATACGTCCCGCCATTCTCAGACCCTTAAAAACACGCGATGGGTACGAAGACGAACCAATTGAACCAGGGGCACGAGGACGGTCTGACTGTCCGTGAGTTGCCATACCGACACCGCCGAAGTGATGCCGCTTAACTACACCTTGGAAACCGCGACCTTTACCTGTTCCGCTTACCTTAACTTTATCACCTTTTTGGAAAACTTCCACAGTAAGAACTTCACCAACAGCAAGGGTTGTTGCCAAGTGACGGAACTCTTTCAAATGCCTTGTCGGCTCAACACCGGACTTTTGAAAATGCCCTCCCAGTGGCTTGTTTATCTTCCGTGCAGCTATATCGCCGAAGCCAATTTGAACTGCCGAATATCCGTCTGTATCTTTTGTTTTTACTTGGACAACCGGACAAGGACCGGCTTCAATTACCGTTACGGGTATTTGATCGCCTCTATCATTGTACACACTTGTCATTCCAAGTTTTTTTCCTAGCAATGCGCTCATTGTTTTAAGTTCTCCAAAGAAGAGTCATTTTATACTTTTACTTCTACATCTACACCGGCTGGTAATTCTAGCCGCATAAGGGCATCAATCGTTCTTTGAGTCGAACTAAAAATGTCTATAAGACGTTTGTGAGTCCGTGCTTCAAATTGCTCGCGAGACTTCTTATCCACGTGCGGTGAACGCAACACAGTATAAACGGTTTTTTGTGTTGGGAGTGGAATTGGTCCCGAAACCGATGCTCCGGTTTGTTTTACCGTACGAACAATTCTTTCTGCTGATTTGTCAATTAAATTATGGTCGTAAGACTTTAGTTTAATTCGTATTTTTTGTGAAGCCACGAGTACACCCTCATCAATACAATATAGTTGTAGGTTAAAAGAAGGGCAGAAGAACATTCTGCCCTCTATTCACAAAAGTCAGATTGACTTATTCAATAATTTTAGTTACGATTCCTGCTCCTACTGTTCTTCCACCTTCGCGGATAGCGAAACGAAGACCCTCATCCATAGCAACCGGAGTAATAAGTTCGATTTCAAGATTGTCAATGTTATCGCCCGGCATAACCATTTCAACGCCGTTTGGCAATGAAGCAATACCGGTCACATCTGTTGTTCTGAAGTAGAACTGTGGGCGATATCCGTTAAAGAATGGAGTGTGACGACCACCTTCTTCTTTGCTGAGTACGTATACTTGAGCATTGAATTTGTGGTGAGGTTTGATTGTTCCTGTTTTTGCAAGAACCATTCCACGCTCTAATTCTTCTTTGTCAACACCACGCAACAACAATCCAACGTTATCACCTGCACGACCTTCATCAAGAAGTTTACGGAACATTTCGATACCCGTAACTGTTGTCTTCTTTTGAAGACCAAAACCAACAATTTCAACTTCTTCGTTCAATTTAACTATACCGCGCTCAATACGTCCTGTTCCAACTGTACCACGACCTGTGATTGAGAACACATCTTCAATAGGCATCAAGAATGGACGGTCAACTTCACGCATCGGGATTGGAATGTAAGCATCAACTGCGTCCATCAATTCATAGATACATTTAAGTCTTGGATCATCTTTCGTTACACCGGGATCCGAACCTGCATCCAATGCTTTAAGAGCAGAACCCATGATGATTGGAATATCATCGCCAGGGAATTCATATTTACTCAAAAGTTCACGGACTTCCAATTCAACAAGTTCAAGAAGCTCAGCATCTGCAATATCAACTTTGTTCAAGAACACTACGATACGAGGAACACCAACTTGACGAGCGAGCAAGATATGCTCACGGGTTTGAGGCATTGGTCCGTCTGTTCCTGCTACCACAAGAATAGCTCCGTCCATTTGAGCAGCACCTGTAATCATGTTTTTCACATAGTCAGCGTGACCGGGACAGTCAACGTGAGCATAGTGACGATTAGCTGTCTCATACTCAACGTGAGCTGTTGCAATCGTTATCCCACGAGCGCGTTCTTCAGGCGCATTATCAATTGAGTCGAATGTACGTGCTGTTTGAGAGCCGCCCGCTTTAGCAAGTGCCATGGTAATTGCTGCGGTTAATGTTGTTTTACCGTGATCCACGTGCCCGATTGTACCAACGTTCACGTGCGGCTTGGAACGATCAAATTTTTCTTTTGCCATGTTCTCACCTTCAGATGAAACTTAAAAAATAAATAGTAATTAGTTTTTATTTTGCCAACCAACCCACATTTATATGCGAATTGTTATTGTTAACCAGAGCCGGCTCGTAGTGTGAAAATGTCATCGTATAAACACCCCGACCCTGACTCATAGAACGCAATTGCGTTACATATCCAAACATTTCCGATAAAGGGACTCCCGCTTTTACCGTTTGAAGCGTGCCATCTTGCGATATACCTTCAATTTTTCCTCGTCTTGAACTCAAATCTGCAATAACATCACCGGCATATTCCTCAGGAGCAACAACTTCTACTTCAAACATCGGTTCTAAAACTATCGGCTGCGCTTTCCTTACTCCATCTTTAATCGCCATTGAAGTTGCAATTTTATATGCCAACTCACTTGAATTCAATTCATCATACGAACCGCCGATTAATTGCACTTTTACATCAATCATTGTATAACCCGCAATCGGTCCGACTGCAATACTTTCACGTGCACTTTGCTCTATAGAAGCAATGAACTGTTTTGGTATCTGGGTAATACTTGTTCGGTTTTCAAATTCAAATCCTTTTCCACGCTCATTCGGCTCAATCAGCAATACCACGTGCCCGAATTGACCTTTTGTTCCTTGCTGTCTTTCAAATTTTCCTTCTTGTTCTACAGAGCCGGTCACCGTTTCTCTATAAGCCACCTGCGGTTTACCTACCCTTGCCGCTACATTAAATTCTCTTTTCAGTCTGTCAACAATAATCTCAAGATGCAATTCACCGACACCGCTAATAATTGTCTGCCCGCTTTCACTATCTGTATAGAACTTGAATGTCGGGTCTTCTTCACTTAATTTATTCAGTGCCTCAATCAGCTTATCCTGGTCTGCCATTGTTTTGGCTTCAATAGACTGATTTATTACCGGCTCTGCAAATTGTATTTTTTCAAATAATAATGGATGTTGAAGTTCGCATAATGTATCTCCGGTTCTTGCAAATTTCAATCCCGGTATCGCAACTATATCACCAGCAAACGCTTCTGTTATTTCTTCCCGTCGGTTTGCATACATTCTTAGAATCTTCGACACTCTTTCCTTCTTCTCCGCTCCGGGATTCAAAACCTGCATCCCGATTTTCAAAGTACCCGAGTAAATTCTAATAAATGTCAACCTGCCTACGAATTGATCGGTTATAATTTTAAAAGCAAGAGAAGAGTATTTTTCGGATTCATCAATTTTAAGATGAACTGCCTTATCATGATCTTCCACTTCAAAACCAAGAACTTCTTTTTTGTCTAAAGGCGAGGGCAAGTAATCTACAATTGCATCTAAAAGAAACTTTACACCTTTATTTTTGAACGAAGAACCGCAAAACACCGGAACTATTTTTGAATCTATTGTTCCTTTGCGAAGAGCTTGAAAAATCGAATCAATTGTTGGCTCAACACCATTTAAGTATTTTTCCAAAAGCTCATCATCCAACTCAGCTACAGATTCAATCAACTTCAACCGCATTTCCGCCGCTTTTTCTACCATTTCAGCCGGAATGTCAACTTCATTGTGCTTTAGACCTAACGAACCCTCTTCAAAGAGATACGCTTTATTATTAAGCAAGTCCACTAACCCAACAAATAAATCTTCATTTCCGATTGGCAACTGCATTATTACCGGATTTGCATTTAGCCGATCACGCATCATTTGAACAACACGCTCAAAATTTGCACCTACCCGATCCAACTTATTTACATATGCAATTCTCGGCACATTATACATATTTGCCTGATGCCACACTGTTTCGGTTTGCGGCTGCACTCCTGCAACTCCGCAAAAAACAGCAATTGCACCATCTAACACTCTTAACGACCGCTGCACCTCTGCCGTAAAATCCACATGACCGGGAGTATCAATAATATTTATTTGATGCTCTCTCCAAAAACAAGTTGTCGCTGCCGAGGTAATTGTAATACCTCTTTCACGCTCTTGCTCCATATAGTCCATTACCGTTGTGCCGTCATCCACTTCACCAATTTTGTGCACTACCCCTGTTTGAAAAAGGATACGCTCGGTAGTAGTTGTTTTTCCGGCATCAATGTGCGCCATAATTCCGATATTTCGGACGTTATTTATATTGCGCGACATGGTGGAATTTACTGCTTTATGAGAATATATTGTATTGACAAAGAACGAATTTTACTACTTTACCACTTAAAGTGGGCGAATGCTTTGTTTGCATCAGACATACGATGAATATCATCACGTTTTTTCACCGCATTTCCCTCTCCATTCGCTGCTGCAATAAATTCGGCAGCCAAACGAAGTGCCATTGATTTATCACGACGGTCGGAAGCATATTGCTTAATCCAACGCATTGCAAGAGAGATTCTACGCTCTTCACGAACTTCTGTAGGTACTTGGTAGGTCGCTCCACCGATTCTTCTTGAGCGAACTTCCATTGCAGGAGACACATTAGAAAGTGCTTTACGGAAAACTTCAATCGGCTCTTGCTTGGTGCGCTCAGCAACCACATCCAACGCCTGATATACTATTCCTTGAGCGATACTTTTCTTACCGTCGAGCATCATCTTACTAATGAATCTGCTTACCAATACATCCCCAAATCTTGGGTCAGGGTTGTGATGTCTTTTCTCTGCTCTTTTTTTTCTCATTGCTTACTTTAACGTATAATTTCAATTGAAGCGAAACGATTTTGATCTAATTTATTTCTTCTTGCCTTTTGCCGGTGCTGCAGGTGCTGCGCCTTTCTTCACTCTCTTTGCTCCGTATTTCGAGCGTCCTTGCCTTCTGTCCTTTACACCTTGAGTATCTGCTGCGCCTCGAATAATATGGTAACGAACCCCCGGTAAATCTTTTACCCTTCCCCCACGAATCATCACAATTGAGTGCTCTTGCAAATTGTGACCTTCACCCGGAATGTATGCCGTCACTTCAATACCATTTGTTAATCTCACACGAGCTACTTTGCGGAGTGCCGAATTCGGCTTTTTAGGAGTAGTCGTATAAACCCTTGTGCAAACTCCTCTGCGTTGTGGACAGTCGTCCAATGCGGGAGACTTACTTTTTACAATTACTTTTTTGCGTCCATTTCGGACTAATTGGCTGATTGTTGGCACTGTGTTATCCTTTGTACTCCGAAAAATTTGCTTGGCGTCTTAGAGAGCTTGCAAAAATACGGCATCTTCTTAAATTGTGCAAATTATTTTTACTTTTTTATTAAGTTTTTATCTATTTATTTTATCTGCTACCTTCGGCGCGACGCTGTTGATATTCTTTAACCATGTCATCTTGTACTGATTTAGGCACAGGAGCATAGCGCAAGAATTCCATCGTAAATTCACCCTTGCCTTGAGTCACGCTGCGTATGTCTGTAGAGTATCCAAACATCTCGCTAAGAGGCACTTCTGACTCCACAACAACATATCCGGCATCGTTAGACGTGCCCACGATTACTCCGCGACGTTGGTTAACCTGCCCGATCATCACACCTTGGAATTCTTCGGGTCCGCTCACCTCCAGCTTCATAATCGGCTCAAGGATAATCGGCTTAGCTTTTGCATAGAATTCACGGATAGCGGTCATTGAAGCCACCTTAAACGCAAGCTCGGACGAGTCCACTGCGTGGAACTGACCATCATTAAGAACCACCCTGACACGTACCACCGGCTGACCGATTAACTGACCGTCATGAAGTTGCTCTTTAAAGCCCTTGTCGCAACCCGGAATATATTCACGCGGAATCACTCCACCCACAATATCATCTACGAATTCGTAATTTTCTACTGCATCCGACGGCAATGGCTCGATGTACCCTGCCACCCTTGCAAATTGACCCGAACCGCCTGTTTGTTTCTTATGCGTATAATTGAACTCCGCACGCTGCGTAATAGTCTCGCGGAAAGCAACTTTAGGGCGACCTACAACCACTTCACAATTATACTCACGCTTAATCCGTTCAATATAAATTTCCAAGTGAAGCTCACCCATTCCTTTTACAATTGTCTCACCACTTTCTTCATCACGATACACGCGGAATGTCGGGTCTTCTTTTGTAAAACGATTAAGCGCTTTAGAGAAATTCACCTGACCTGCTTTTTCTTTTGGAGATACCGCAAGCTCGATAACCGGCTCAGGAACAAACATCGAGGTCATGGTAATGCTAACCGAACCGTCGGTAAATGTATCACCGCTGGCACAGTCCACACCGAACATAG
Organism: uncultured Chitinophagaceae bacterium; assembly: GCA_964527785.1. Lineage (GTDB taxonomy): Bacteria > Bacteroidota > Ignavibacteria > Kapaibacteriales > UBA961 > JADJXV01. The sequence goes on along the minus strand of CAZGNO010000018.1, from coordinate 21,225 downwards.
CCACAATATCACCTGCGTGTGTTTCTTCGATATCATTCATTTCGTCAGAGTGCATACGCACCAAACGGGGAACTTTTACTTTTTTACCGGTAACCATATTGAAAATCGTATCTCCTTTTTTTATAGCACCTTGATAGATTCTCATATAGGTAAGCTGTCCGAAACGCCCGTCTTCGAGTTTGAATGCAAGACCTACAAACGGCTTTGCCAAATCATCTGACGACAATGTTACCTTTGCTTCATTATTATTTTGGTCAAGTCCTTCGTTTTTAATATCAGTAGGACATGGCAAGAAATCTGTAATACCGTCCAACAGAACCTGAACACCTTTATTCTTTTTGGCTGAACCAACAAACACCGGAGTAATTCTGAGGGACAATGTTTCTCTTCTGATAGCGGGCTTCAACTCTTCTTCTGTCACATACTCATCCATAAGGAATTTTTCTGCAATAACATCGTCGAAGTCCGAAAGGGTTTCAACCAGTGTATGACGGTGCTGTTTTGCTTCGTCAAGAAGGTTCGCGGGAATTTCTTCCTCACGGATAAACTCACCGTTATCACCGTCAAAATAATTTGCCTTCATCGAAAGAAGATTGATAATACCTTCGTTTTTATCTTCCAAGCCAATTGGCATTGTAACAAGTACAGGATTATGGCTGAGTTTTTCACGTAATTGCGCCATAACTCTTAGGGGATTTGAGCCGGAGCGGTCAATCTTATTAATAAATGCAAGACGAGGAACACTATAACGGCGCATTTGTCTGTCTACAGTTATTGACTGACTTTGAACACCAGCTACCGCACAGAGAACTAGAACAGCACCATCCAAAACACGCAAAGCGCGTTCAACTTCTACCGTAAAATCCACGTGACCGGGAGTGTCAATCAGATTAATCTGAAAGTCTTTCCAAGCACAGTAAGTAGCAGCCGACTGAATGGTAATCCCTTTTTCTCGTTCAAGATCCATCGAGTCCATCTTAGCTCCAACGCCTGATTTACCGCGAACTTCTTCAATTTTATGAATTTTACCCGTATAATACAAAATACGCTCGCTGAGGGTGGTTTTGCCGGAATCAATGTGTGCCGAAATCCCGATGTTGCGAACTCTAGTTATATCTGCCATGGCGGTTTTAATCCTAAAAAACTTATGAATTAATAGTATGTAATTATCGTGTTTAATGTTCGGTTTCGAACCGGACGTAAAATTAACAGATTACAAAAATAGCTAAAATCACTTAAATAACAAAATAAATGGCTGCTTTTGGTCAGCTTTACTCATAAAAAAAGCGGGAACTGCCTTAGAACCCGCTTTTCTTGAATATGACTTTTCTATGTTATTTAAACATAAACATGAACTTCATTTTCCAAACCAAGAACACTGCCTCATAGACAATACTCCTGTTCATCTTGGACGTCCCGCTGGTACGGTCAATAAATACAATTGGAATTTCCTTCATTTTTGCTCCTGCTTTCCATAGACGGTAGTTCATCTCGATTTGGAATGCGTAGCCATTGGAGTGTATCTCGGAAAAATCAATTTTTTTAAGGACTTCCGCACGAAAACCCTTGAATCCGCCCGTCGCATCTTTTATCGGCATTCCTGTTATGATTCGGGTGTAGAGATTAGCTCCGTAACTCAGTATCAATCTGCGGAGGGGCCAGTTCACTACATTTACCCCATTGGAATATCGTGACCCTATCACCACATCACTTGTTTTTAATTCTTCTAAAAATCTAGGTATGTCATCAGGATTATGCGAAAAGTCAGCATCCATTTCCATAATAATGTCATATCCCCAATCCAAGGCAAGGCGGAATCCTTCACAATACGCTGTACCCAGCCCCAATTTTCCGGCACGTTTCAGCAAATGAATACTTGAATTCGTCTGCATCATCGCTTCTACCAAATCAGATGTACCGTCCGGTGAGTTATCATCCACTATGAGAACATGAATTTCAGGCGCAGCAATTTGCACCGCAGAAATAATTTTCTCAATATTTCCACTCTCATTATAGGTTGGTATTACAACTATTGACTTCACTCTAACCCAATCGTAACTATTAAATAAATTTTAAACTTCACTGTCATTATACTTATTATGTTTGCCCGTGTCCGGTTACGACACAGTACACAGTTCGCACTAAAATTTCAATATCAAGTTTAAGCGAAATATTCTCAATATAATAAAAATCATCCCGCAGACGACTTTGAATTTCCTCAACCGACTCTGTATGCGCCTTATATTTTACTTGCCACCACCCTGTAATTCCCGGACGTACTTTTAGGCGACGAGAATAATAAGGCAAAATTGCTGAATATTTCTCAACAAAAAATGGCTGCTCAGGTCTGGGACCTACCAAACTCATCTCACCAATAAGTACATTCAAAAACTGAGGTACTTCATCAAGGTGAGTTTTTCGCATAAATCTACCGAATTTCGTTACCCTTTTATCACCGGGTAATGTCCATTGCGCTTTGCCCTTATCACCTTCTTGTGTCATCGAACGGAATTTATACATTTTGAAATTAACTCCGTTTTTCCCTACTCGATATTGGTTAAAGAACACCGGTCCCTTACTGTCCAATTTAATAATGACGGCTGTCAAAATCCAGAAAGGGGACCCAATCACCATGATAGCAGTGCTGACAACAATATCAATGACCCTTTTTGCGGCTTCTTCCCACGGCTTCATTAATTGCGAACTTATTTCAATCAACGGCGCACCATAGATAGGGAATGCGCGTGCCTGACCACTAAATACTTCATATAAATCAGGAACTACTTTCACCCGAATATTGTTATCGGCGCAGAGTGTCGCAATATTTAAGAGTTCGGAATGTTCGGGTGTATTCATTGAAATGAGCACGGTTTGCGGTTGAGATTTACGGATAATCTCTTCAAAGTTATTGGTCAAGCCAAGTATAGGGACAACTTGTAATTCTTTTTGCCCTTCCCAAATATTCTGTTCGGTTTTATCGGTAAGGACAGCTCCATACATTTTATATCCCCACGACGGATTCGTCTGTACGGATTTACATAACTCTTTGAGACGCTGAGCAGAACCTACCAATACTACCGGAAGGGATATAATGCCGCGACGTCTAAGATAACGTTGAATAAGACGTGCTACTAGCCGCATACTGATTACTACAATGCTTAATGTCATCCAATAAACTATTATTTTAAGTCGTATATGCGGGAAATTGTGGGTGTCCATCACTATTAAAAAAAATAGAAAGGCACACCCGAAAAACGTATATCTCAGTATTGTAAAAAACTCTTCAAACGGCGAACGCACCAGCCAATTCTTATAAAGTCCGCCGAACCAAAATATCAACAGCCAATAAGCAGAAACTACGGTTACGACAGGTGCGAAAATCTCAACATCCCAAAAACTGTTTTTAACAGAAACATCAAATAATCCACTGGAAAAAGCAATTATAAAATACAGGAAGAAACTACCCGCGAAACCGATACAATCACTGATAATTTGAAAAATTGACGGAGATGAATATACTATTTTAAGTATGCTTCGCCGTACCGCATTGTTACTTGCAGTCTTAGTCTGAATCACAGGTATTTCTGCAATTCGGGAACTCATGTCTTGAATTTCCGAATTAATGAATAATACATATAAGTAATCATATAGATGTATTTTCTAAGCCCCAGTTTTCTTCCGCCAACTGTATATTCAGAATACAAAATCGCGTTTTTTTGCAGCATAAAAAACTTTGAACGTGAAATCGAGGTTTTTACAAGACGATAAAACACTAACTTTTCTTTCAAAACCGGACTTTTACCGATGTGAAATTGATGTATGACAAGCCAGCAGTGATAATCTTCAATTGCTTTGTAGCGAATATCCTCTATAAAATCAACCAAATCCATTAGACTTTTTTTGAGCATGACACTCGAATTACAGATAGTATTTTTTTGTATAAGCCGGTTGTGTGTTATATTTCCTTTGAGATGCGCTTCGCTGTACACTTTATTAGAAAGTTCCTTAATCTCTGATGGAGTATGAAATTTAACAATCTCAGTACAGCAGAATTCTGCACCGTGTTCCTTCATAAACGCAAGTTGCAGTTCTAATTTTTGACGATGCCACAAATCATCTGCATCCAAAAAAGCTATATACGTTCCGCTTGCCAAAGCACACCCAATATTACGAGGTACTGCCGGACGACCGCTGTTCACATCCAATGCCACGAGCTGAATCCGCACATCCTTTTCCAAAAAAGTACGGATAATATCGCACGACGTATCACTTGAGCAATCATCAACAATAATGAGTTCCCAATGTTGATATGTCTGCTGCTGAACACTTGTGATAGTTTCTGCAATGAACTCAGAAGCATTATAGCACGGTACAATTATAGAAACAAGATCCTTCATATCAAAAATCCTCGAATCTAAAAGTCATACCCAATGTTTGAATCAACTTTGAATTGATACTTTCTAGACGATAGCTTGCCTGAATATTAAAACCGCGAATAAATTCTATCCCTCCTGCAAATTGCACTAAAAACGAATCTTCGCGTTTCCCGGCTAGGAACGGCGCCTCATACGAGTCGCTATTTCTTCGTACTTGAAGCACATCACTTCCGGCGTTAAATTGCAGTGTATCCACTCCGTTAGCATTTTTTGCGTAAATATTTTCCCCGTGTCTGCGGCTCGCAACTGTCAGTGTGAATGGATAGCGATTACCCCACCACCACGAAAGATGCATCGAAACCTCGTCGCTGTTCGGCTTTAGATAACCCAGCATTTGCAAACCGTCATTTGTCGTAGAGTTTTGAACATTGAAATGTGTAAACGTATAAGGGAATACTTTTGCATATTCGACTGCCGCATCCACTCCAAACGGCAATGAATACATCGCACCGATATTATAAGCAGCTTTATTACTCCAATAATCCGTTCCTATCAAGCTGAATACTAAATCGTCTAGAAAATAACTCCCTTTTATCTGTAAATTCTTCATCGGTCGGTAGGAGAGCCATGCACCCATTGCCGAATTATCACGGTCGCGCAGAGAATGCTCCACCGATTTCAAAAAACTAAAGGGATTTAAATATGCGACATCTATCCCGCGATTGCTATAAATCAAACTTTCCCACAGACCGAACTCACCCCATGACGGTTTGAAGGTAACCTGATGAATAGCTATATATTTGGCAGGCAATTGAAGAAATGCCCCCACTTCAGCAAAGAGACCTACTCTCGGCACGGGCTGTCCGTTACTGTCAAGCTGCACTCCCATCAGACTTCCATGTATAAACTTATACTCAAATCCTTGAAATTTAGCAGCCAAACTGATTGCATCCATCGGCGGTGAAGTATTTGAAAGCAAAGTTCTTTGGAAAAACCCTGCCCCTTGCAACCGTGTTTCCCGTCCAATCGAAGCTACAAACCAATCTTTTTGAAATTGAATGTGGGACTCGGTAAAATCAAAATCACTTTCGAGGGTCGTAAATTTAATATTCCTTCGTATTTGCGGGTCTTCAAGTGCGAGTGCCCTCTCACCTGCCAGAACCGAACCGTTTGTCGCCTGAATATAGAATCCGACACTATTGCTCAAAGTTCCGAACACTCTAAAACCACCCTGTGCTTTCATTACATTCTGCATGGAACTGCCAGCACGTCTTTGAAAAAGGACATCACCACCACCAATAAGTGATGCCTGAACAGTATGCTCTGAATCTTTGTAACGGTACATCATTTTCTCATCATCAGAGAAAAATCGCTCCGAGAAAAACTGAGTGCTGTCAGTCTTGCTGTAAATCATTACGGCGTTTGTCCGCTTTTGTATTTCAAATTCGCGTTCAAACCCGTCGAGGGTTGCAATTTCGGATGTTGTAAGCTCAGATTGATGTGAGCGTATCTGCTTCAATGCAGAAGTAATTTCCGAACGTTGCAAAGGAAGTGAAGACAGCGTAAAGTGTTCAATGGAACCACGTGTTTCAGAGTGAAGTAAAAATTGATAAACCGGATGGGCAACCTGTACGTCCTCAACCTGTGCCTGTACTTTCACAGTACACAAAAGAACAAGAGAAACGATTAAGTGCGTTAAATGTTTGTTCATTAACGGGTTGCTGCATAGTATATAAAACTGACAATACTCGCCAGAGTACCAATAGCCGTTACTAAGAGTGTATAATTTTGAATTTCGTACCCAATCGGCTTAACTGTCGGAGGCGGTGCATATATTTCATCACCCGATTCTACAAAAACATTATCCCCTCCCGTATTCCAAACCTTAGTTCTGCCTTTGATTATACGTGCCAGCGATTTATCGGCACCGACAGCAAACCCGCCCGCTTGCTCAATATACCACTCCATTGTTTTATTCGGGGTAAAAGCCATATAGCCGGGTTTGTTTACCTGACCATACACGAATACCCGCTGAGGGTTAACAGGAACAACAACTACATCTCCATCCTGAAGTACTACATTATCTGCTTCGGACTTGCGATTGAAGGCAGCAACGAAATCACATGATACCAACGGGCGACGCTCTCTATTATGCAATATAAACCGTGCAGTATCTTCGGGGATTAAATCTGTATACTGTAATCCTTGCTTTACTTGGCTGGTCTTTTGCTCTCCTGATTGGATTGTTCTTTCCTGACGTAGTATATAGGCAAGCGGCAAATACGCTTCACTTGAGAATCCTCCTGCTTTTTCAATTACTTCTCGTAACCGGGTCATATTTGATTCAATAATGAATGACCCGGGCGACTGCACACTGCCCGTAACTTGTATAATTCCCATAGGTTTTGCACCCGAAGACGGATTCTCCTGTTCAACAACAATCACATCTCCCGCTTGAAGTTCAATATCCGGCTCTAATAAATGTAGGTTTGCATCTGTTTTCAATTCTCTTCTGCCGCCATTTTGCATTAGATACACACCATTTGCACGGGCGTTCTCTGATGCACCGCGACTTAATTTCAGTAAGAACGATGCCTTGTCACCTTTTTTATACGCAATGACTTGTGGAGAACGCACTGCTCCCGAAACTGCAATTGTCTGAGCACCACTTGTCTCGAACGGGACATAAATTTCATCACTCTCTCTCAGGAGTGGGTCAGAAGCAGCATTACCCGTAGCCATTGCCATCTCTAAGTCTGCTGTTTCGGACGAACCGTCTGCATGAAGAACTGTTATATTTCGTGCAACAAATGAAGACAGTTCCGATGCGGATAATTTTGAAAGCAATTTGTCTGCTTCACTTACGGTTGGTTTTGTGCGCGTAGCAGAAGCAGAGCCCGCAGAAGCTGTTTGTTGATTTGCAAGTTTGATTGCAGTAGAAACTTTCATTGAAGCAGGCAGAGAATACGTACCGGGCGCAAGAACATTCCCCTTGATTGTAACATAACATAATCTCGGCTTACGGAGCGTCACTGATACCACAGCATTTGGATTGCGTTTTTGGACAATTGAAATAATAGTGTCTTTTGCTTGAGCTAGAGTTTTACCTACCAACGACACTTCGCCGATTCGAGGCAGCAATATGGAATTTTCGGGAGTAACTGACAGCAAATACTCACCGGCGGCACCGGAAAGAATTTGCACAGCTAGAACATCACTCGGTCCTATATGATACAGTTTGGGCAAGATTACATTATCAACCGCCATGGCGTCATTCTTTAGAACATCCGGATTGGTGGGTGTGGCAGCAGCTTGCATCATTTTTTCAATATCCATTACTCCTGCTCCGCTTGTTCCGCCTGTTTGCTGGGCAAATGAACCACTCACGTTTATTATTATCATGATAATAATAAAGCAAGCAACTTTTCCTAATTTCATCATTATAGTCCCAAGCATTGTGTTACAATTATTTTGGCAATACGTTCTGCAGCGTGTCCATCCCAGAGAGGTGGGATTTGTCCGGTTTTTCTAGGAGAGTTAAGCATGGCATCTATGGCATGACGGATACTGTCGGAGGTTGGTTCGACCAGTGTATTTGTGCCGATTTCACAGGTAATGGGTCGTTCGGTTGTGGTGCGAATAGTCATGCACGGCACACCTAGCGCTGTGGTCTCCTCTTGAATCCCGCCTGAATCGGTAAGCACAAAATCACTGTTTTTCATTAATGCCAAAAAAGAAATGTACCCTTGGGGGTCAATGAGCTTTAGATTCGGGTTTTGTTCAATTATAGGATTCAAACCATGGGCAGCAATATTCTTGCGTGTACGGGGATGTACAGGGAACACTACCGTACGTTTGGTAGAGAGCCCTGCGAGAATTTCAAGGAGTTCGCCAAGTTGCTTCGGCTCATCAACATTACTTGGTCGGTGCATTGTTACCAATACGTATTCTTTTGGTGTCAGTCCGGTTTGCTCCAAAATATCTGAGCTCTCTGCCTTAGGGAGTGCATAATGAAGCGAATCAATCATCGTATTCCCTACAAAAAACACCTTCTCCAACGGACTGCCGTTATGAAGCAGATTATCCAAACCGCTCTGCTCGGTAACGAACCAATAATCACATATCGAATCGGTTGCAATTCGGTTTATCTCTTCCGGCATACCGCGGTCATTACTGCGAAGTCCTGCCTCGACATGGGCGGTAGGAATGCCCATTTTCACCGCAGTGAGCGTGCAGGCAATAGTTGAATTGACATCACCGACCACAATCACAAAATCCGGCTTGAGTTCAATCATCGCCTTTTCAAACTCTACCATAACCCTTGCTGTCTGCTCTGCATGGCTACCCGAACCTACACCCATAAAATAGGCAGGTTGCGGCATATCAAGGTCTTGAAAAAAAGCATCGCTCATTGCTGCGTCGTAGTGCTGTCCGGTATGTAATATCAAATGCTCGTAATCGGGATACGCATCAAAAGCGCGGTGAATCGGTGCAACCTTCATGAAATTAGGTCGTGCTCCTACAACAGAGATAATTTTTTTCATCAGTACATATTTAGTTAATTAATCAAGACACTCGATTAAGTAAGTGATGGGACTAAAATAACCGAAAGATTAAATTCAGTAAATCATTTGACTGAAAAAATGGTAAGTAATTGAACCCTTCGACGGGCTCAGGGTGACGCAACATGATTGTCACACTGATTGTCACACAGAGCTTGTCGAAGTGTCAGATACTTGCCAATTTATAGAAGTCAAGAAAACAATTAAATTAATTGTGTCCCGGCACTTATTCCACCATAAACCATAATCCCAAAACTACACCTTACTTCCCGTCACCCAGCAATACAACATTACTCCTGTCACCGCGAACATTTTTGCAAGCGTTACGGGTGTCAATTACTACACGGCTGTTTTGGACAATCATATCATAGTCAAAATCCGAGTGGTCGGTGGTAATCACTACAATATCGTGTTGTTTGAGCAGTTCCGTTGTGAGGGCAGCTTCTGAATTGACGATAGTCCCCAGGATATTCGTAGAAGGAATATAGCTGTCGTAATATGTTACATTCTTGATACCATCCTCAAACAGCAGTTCGGCAACTTTCAGTGCAGGTGAGTGACGCAAATCATCCACATCACGTTTGAATGCCATTCCCAAAAGGAGAACTTTTGCTGTGTCCATTGTTATCGGCTGACGTGCTATTTCACGTACAATCATCGTACGGACATAAAACGGCATGGATTCATTCACCTCTGCGGCAAGTGTAATGAAATTCGTCTCAAAATCAAATTCACGTGCCATCCACGAGAGATAATACGGGTCAATCAAAATGCAGTGTCCACCGATGCCCGGTCCGGGATAGAACGGCATAAAACCAAACGGCTTGGTAGCTGCTGCATCCACCACTTCCCAAATATTCACACCGATACGGTCACAAAGTTGCGCAAGTTCATTCACAAGTGCGATATTCACACTGCGAAAAATATTTTCGAGCAGTTTTTCCATTTCGGCTACATCAGGTGAGCTTGCAGGGATTATTTTTTCAATAATTACTTGATTCACTGCACAAGCGAGCTTTGTACAGTCTTCGCTTACTCCCCCTACCACGATTGGGGTATTGCCTGTGTGCCAATGCTTATTACCGGGGTCAATACGTTCGGGTGAGAACGCCAGGAAATAATCACGTCCGGCTTTCATGCCCGTACGCTCCAAAATCGGCTGAACGTATTTGGTAGTCGTTCCGGGGAAGGTTGTGCTTTTCAGGATAATAATTTGTCCGGGACGAAGTGATTTAGCCACTTCCTCGGTGGAATGAACGATGTGGGAAATATCAGGGTCTTTGTTCGGAGTGAAGGGGGTTGGGACGCAAATAAAGATTGCATCACATTCGCCGCAGCGTGAAAAATCGGTGGTTGCTGCAAGAGTTCCGTTATTCATCACCTCGCGAACATTATCATTGGAGATGTCTTGAATATAGTTTTCACCACGCAAAAGAGAAGAAATCTTACGGTCATCAATATCAATTCCGAGTGTTTTGATTCCTTTCATGGCAAATTCCACTGCAAGCGGCAATCCTACATAGCCCAAGCCCACAACACCCACAGTGAACGAACGGCTTTGGATTGATAGCAACAATTGCTCAGGATTGACCGATGTAGTAGTCGAGGTTGATTGAGGCATAATAATTAAATGATTTTGTGAAATTAATAATTATAGTTTTAGTTATGGAAATTCAATTTAGGTTAGCTTTACTACCGACCTTCTTTCTAAGCGTCTATACGGAATGGCAGTTGTAACAATTGCCATGACCTGTTATTCTATACTGTATTGAAATTGTAGTCAGGTCGGTTGTATACCTCCGTGCGTTGTCATGTTATAACAACAAGAAAAACAAAGTCAAAGCAGTTGCTACAATTGCCTTTCCGAATAGACGCTTAGCAGGAAGGTCGGTTGTAGCAACCGATCTGACCTAAAATTGATTTTATAACTTATCAATGCACGGCGGTAAACAACTGCCCTGACCTAATTTTTGTGCATCCCAAGACCTTGAAGGTTTTCGAAAACCTTCAAGGTCTACATTATAACTTATCAATGCACGGCGGTAAACAACCGACTTGACCTAAATTAAACGGAGATTCTTCAGTCGAGGACTCCTTCTGAATGACATTTTTCGACTCGATTGGTGAGACAACACCTTTCTTCTAAACGCCTACCCGTACTGCTTCCGGTAATAATTCATATACTCACCCGAACGAACACGATTGCACCATTCAATATTGTCTTGATACCACCTGACTGTTCGTTCCAGTCCGCTCTCGAAATTAGCGGTTGGTTTCCAGCCGAGTTCACGACGTGCTTTCGACGAATCAACCGCATACCGGCGGTCATGTCCGGGACGGTCTTTGACGTAGGTAATCAGGTCATCGCTTTTGCCTGTCAGCGATAGAATTGCCCGTACAACTTCGATATTCTGACGCTCGGAATCAGCACCTACATTATATACTTCCCCGTTTTTCCCGTGATTGTAAGCCAGCCATACAGCAGCAGAGTGGTCACGAACATCAATCCAATCCCGGATATTCAGACCGTCGCCATACACCGGTAATTTCTTTCCTTCTAATGCACTTAATATCATCAACGGGATAAGTTTTTCAGGGAATTGATATGCGCCGTAATTATTCGAGCAGCGGGTAATTACCGCAGGGAAACCATACGTATGTACAAACGAACGAACCAAACAATCCGCAGCTGCCTTTGCAGCCGAATACGGCGAGTTCGGAGCAAGAGGACTCTCCTCCGTGAACTCACCTTGCTCGCCAAGCGAACCATATACTTCATCGGTGGAAACCTGTACAAACCGCTCCAAACCCAGTTCCATCGCAACCGTCATGAGCGAAAGAGTACCCGAAATATTGGTATCCACAAACGGTTGGGCGTTCATGATTGAACGGTCCACATGCGTTTCAGCAGCAAAATTGATGATACCGTTCACCTTGTGTTGCTTGCAGACATGACGCACAAGGTCGGTATTTTCAATCCTCCCGTAAGCAAATGAATAACGCGGATTTTGTTCGACGCCCGTAAGGTTTTCCAAATTACCTGCGTAGGTAAGAGCATCGTAGTTCACCACCATTACATCCGATGTTTCGAGAATGTAGCGTATGAAATTACTGCCTATGAAGCCCGCACCGCCGGTTATAAGAATCGTTTTCGCCATTCTTTTCCCTAATAATTACCCAAATTTACGGAAAAAATCGTTTCGGGAGGGCAGCAGATTATTGGCTTACTTCCCTATCTCAATCTTCGCACCCTCTACAGTCCACCGCGAACGAACCGTAATCTCCGTAGCACCTACTCCAAACCGTGCCGCAGGACGAAACGGATACACTCCCCCGACATCATACTTCCCCGAGCCGTTATCAACAAACGCTTCAAGTGTGTAAACTCCCGGCACTACCTCCGCAAACTCAAAAGCTCCTGTAGAAACAAGGGTTTGCGTGAGTCGTACTTTCTTGTCCTTGGATACGAGAGCCACTACATACTTTTCTTTACCTGTTGCGGATGTATCCGAAAGCACTCCCTTTATACCGCCGTATGTACGTGCATCGAAGCTCTTAAACCTCAACAACCGCACGGAATCTTTGGCGGCTTTGCCTCCATTTGCTGAACGTACCGCCCCGATATTTACTTGCAGTTCGTACCAACTGTCGCTGTCCAAATGCTTCTGCGGACGTATCCTTACGATGTTCCCGCCTCGCCATTCATAATCAGCCACCACCGTTTTATTAAGGGAAAGATTCGTGAAAGTCAGATGACGTTCCACATCATCCTGCTCTACGGCACGGTCGAACACTACATCAAACGCCGATGTGAGCGCAACACCTTTTGTGCTGTCGGCAAACGGGAGCTGCACAATTACCGGAGCAGCAGTATCCATGCGCTCGGAACTTGCAGTAAAAAACCTTGACGACGCAGTGTCGTTAATCTTATTTCCCCCAATATCCCGAAGCGTCGAATCACCTAACCGAACCGATAAGTGCCATGTGCGGGCTGTGTCGAGGGGTTTTTCCGTGAGAAGCATTACCGACTTCCCGTTTTTTGGATTAAGCCATACAGATTTTACCGGGATTGACATAGTTGTAGCACTATCTTTTACCATGAAATTTTCACGCAGAAGTGAATTGGTATCCACGCTTTTGCTAAACTGCGCTTCTATTGTAGCATTCGAAGCACGCACGTCGAACAGTTGCGGGGCTACTATATCGGCTACATCCCCCAAACGGATATTGACCATAGGAATACTGTCCTGACGAAGCACAATATCCGCCTGTGCCGTACCAAAGGCATCGAGGGTCGGGTCGTAGAGTTCGTCTTTATATTCGTCTTTTATCGCAAAAATGCGGTAGAGTCCGTCGGGCAGGGCGCGGAATTCAAAGCTGCCGCTTGTGCCTACTTGCGTTCTATAGCGCGGTTTGGTACGGGCTGGACTCAGCGTATCGGCGTTTATTCCCGAAAGAGGATAAAGAAATATATATACCCCCGACGGTACATCTGTCGTCAGTTTCCCGCGAATTATCCCACTGTCCAGATTCGAACCTGTCGAGAATATCAATGTAAATGCCTGCACGGGTTTGTTGTTGGAAAGGTCGGTGTATTCTGTTCCGAGTGTGAGCGAATATGTTGTATTGGAGTCAAGCGGTTCGGCGACCGTGATTTCAAGTTCGCGACCGCTCCACGAATACTCAAGCCGTTTATTGGGGGAAATAAAGACATTCTCGGAAACTTTGGATTTGTTCACATACTCGCTGAATTCAATCGTAAATTCGTCATCACGAAAATTGAGAGTGCCGTTTTTGGGTGAATACTCCACAACCTCCGGCGGCTCTTTATCAGGCGGACCACCCGACGGCGGCTGCGAATTGGCGCACGAGCCGAGCAAACAGCAAATGACAAGCGGGATTATGGCGCAGATGGTTCTAGTGCGGTTGATGTTCATTGTGCAAAATTACGGATTTAATAAATGCAGACAATCCGGTAGTAACTGTTTATCAAAAATTGCGGGGGGTGTGTTGGTATTAGAGTTGCCGCAAGCAACGGTGTTGAGAAACAATTCATGGAAGCTCCCATTGGAGCGTAATATCGGTAGAATGACTCGCACACCAATTTCCCTTAATATATTTTCTATCGGTATCTATCCCCTAGCCGGGAAATTGAGGCACAAAGTCCCAAAACAAAGTCCCAAAACTAATACCCTTAATTTTGGGACTAATTTTGGGACTAATTCTGAGACAAACGAGCCACAATACAAGATGAATCCTAACTATATGGATTATATAGCAGATTAGTAACAATTGAATTGCAAAGTCCCAAAACTATATATAGTAGTTTTGGGACTTTGTTTTGGGACTATCTATTCTTCAAAGCTCCCATAGGAGCGCAATAGCAATAGTAAAATGCACAAGATATGACGGAAGCTCCGTTAGGAGTGAAATATTCCTATGTCGCTCCTAATCGTTAGTCCCAAAATTAAGGGTATGAGTTTTGGGACTATAATTTTGGGACTAACTACTGTTATTCCTATGTCGCTCCGCTGGAGCTATGTCGTTATCGTGGGTTTGTGTTGCTATTACTATTCATCCCCTAGCGGGGAAATGGAACATGACGGTCAGAAATTCTAAGCAGCCCCGTTAGGGGCGTACTGTTTGTAGAAAACAACGCACACAAATGAAAAGCTCCATCGGTGCGACCTGTCTAAACGATTACTACAGGTCGCTCCGATGGAGCTTATATAATTTTATGGACACGATTCTACTAACAGTGCGCTCCTAACGGAGCTTTGTCGTTTCGTGGGTTTGTGTTGCTATTACTATGCCGTCCCTACGGGACTTGTTCGGGGTGGTGGATTGCCATTTCTACCGATATTCCATCCCTAACGAGATTTGCAACAGAGCGGTAAATGCTGTTTTTACCGATATTCCATCCCTGACGGGATTTGTAACAGGGTGGTGAATGTTGTACCTACCGATATTCCATCCCTGACGGGATTGTATTTGCATTGATAGCTACATCCACCACATTCTTCCCCAAATATATCCCCGCAAACAATTATTTTTGAGACGGTGAAACAAAACCCGCTTTTCTGTTCCTCTTGATTATATGAGCAATCCATTACGTACATACAGCGACCAACAGCTTCTCACGGTAATACGTTCGGGTGAGCCGACCGCAGAGGGCTGTTTCGCAGAGTTTTATGCACGATATTCACGGCGGGTGTTTTTGTATTCCTCCCGTATTTTGGAACAGCGCAGTGCAGCCGAAGATGTCCTCCAAGAATGCTTTGTGGATTTTCTGCTCTATGTACGCCAAGAGCAGGAGATTACCAATATATCGTCCCTGCTGATGCGCATAGCCCGCAACCTCTGCCTGAACCTGAAACGTGAAAACAAGAATATAACTATTCCTATCGAGGACATTGAGCTTCCCGACTATGCGCCTGAGCAGCAATCCGAAGAGCTTGCAGGGCTTGTAGCCGCCGCTCTCGATGTGCTGCCCGACGAATACCGCGAGGCGATTGTCCTGCAATTGTACAATGGAATGTCCTATCAGGAAATTGCCGAGCTGACCGAAGTTCCGGTCACAACTGTCCGTAACCGTATCGTCCGTGCAAAAAAACGCCTTCGGGAAATACTGCAAACGTCAATAGATTATTATCGTTGAATTGAGTACGGGGATAGAACAAACAAATATCGGTGTGTCATTTACATCGTATGGCAGCCGCAAAACAATGCAATGACATTAAAAACAAAGCAGTTGCCTTCTGTCATTCTTAAAATTGTCTGTCATTCTGAGTTCCAGATAGTCGCCGAGCCGCCTACAAAATAATACAATGACATTGGAGTAAAATACTTACGCTTGTCACCCTGAACTCGATTCAGGGTCTATTGCTGTTAAGTCATCCTAATTTCAATGTGCTATTTCGTCGTACACTCGGAGATGCTGAATCAAGTTCAGAATGACTGGACACTAAATTGTACTACCATTTCAAGAGATGTCATTTACAGCGTAGCGAAGAATCTCCGTTAGAACATCCGCCCAGCAGGTTCGCACGTACTAACGGAGATTCTTCAGTCGAGGACTCCTTCAGAATGACATTCTTAAAATTGTCTGTCATTCTGAGCGTAGCAAAGAATCTCCGTTAGAACATCCGTCCAGCAGGTTCGCACGTACTAACGGAGATTCTTCAGTCGAGGACTCCTTAAGAATGACAATTGCAAGTGTTTTATTTTTAATGTAATCGCATTGTTTTTACAGGTAGTTTTACAACAGTCATGAACCCTGAGTATCAATTTATTTTGACCTCTCTTATAAAGTCAATACTATGAATTCTAATTCTACACCTTTTGAATTGCCTGAAATGATTGACCTGTTTCTAGACGGTGAATTGAGTGCCCCTGACACGGATACCCTCTTTCATTCCCTCGCAGGTAACAGTGAATTGCAACATTCATTTCAGCAGTCGGTGCACCTCTTGCGGTCGGCAGTTGCCGATGCGCGTTCGGTAAGCGTACCGCCGCCTAATGTTTCAGGGATATTCGGCAAGGCAGGATTTGCGATTACAAGCGCAACACCTCTTGCCGTAGCGACCGCACCTTCATTTTTTGCAAAGTTTGCACCTCTTGCAATGGCTGCGGGCGTATCGTCTATCCTTACGTTTGTAATTACGTTTATGCTTATGAGCAATTCTCGCAGCATTGAGCAAAGTGCAACGCCTGTACTGGCTTCCAAGGGTGTGAATTCATTGCAAGAACATACACAGAAGTCACATTCGACAGTGCCTCCACAGTCTTCGCCTACCGCGAACGGGCAGCATAGCCGCAACAATTTCACAATGGCACACTCTACCCAGATTGAACCGCCGGTTCAAACCGATGTTTCGGGTACAGCCGACGAATATAATGACGCAACCGAGACAGCAGTGCAAAGTACAACCTCAATCACCACCGTTACCCTTGCATCAACACCATACGAGAAGTACACTTCACACAATGATTTGCATGAAATTATCCCGCCTACATTGCCGGACTCTAAGGAGGATATGGGAGTTGTAATTCAGCTGCGTGGTATAGGCGGAATAGGGGTTGTCAATGAAGCACCGCTATTCCCTAGCAGTACAAGCGGTTCGGCAAACTTTGGCATAACGGGTTATTTCCGGCTCAACGAGAGGGAGATGATTGGTATTGAGCTGGGTCAGGAGGAATTATCGAATTCGGGCTTGAGCACGGTTCGCAACGACCGTTTTGGAGCAGTTACCTTTGCCGCCCTTGCCTACAGATTCTCGATGAAGCCGTATTCAGAGACGGGAATATTGAAGCCCTACGGTCAGATTGCGCTTGGCGGTACGCAATTGGGTGCATTGGGTAGGATTTCCGTCGGGGTGGAATGGCAGCCGTTTCCGATGTTTGGCATTATTGCCGGAACGGAATTTTCGGCAATGTCGTACAGGTATAACAATCGCTTTCAACTGTCAAAAAAAGTAGGTGTATATACAGGAATATCAGTCGGGTTTTAATATGCTATGTAGAGTCAGTTGCTACAACTGACTTTCCGTAAAGACGCTTAGAAGGGAGGTCGGTTGCTACAACCGACCTGACCCAAATCGAATGTCGGTACGCACTGATTTGACAATAGTTTACACAGGAATATCAGTCGGGTTCTACTATTTTTCAATTACAACGGAGACTCAAGGATGGTACGGTTTAACTCAAAGCTATGGTGTTTGCTTACACTGACGGCAGCACTCTACTGTATTCCACTATTTGCACAAGGTTCTGATTCAACGGTTCAGGGTCGTTCGTGGAGTATCTGCGCAACGGGATTGTATAATTTTCCTGCGTCGTCTTCGATGCGCGGGACAAACGAAGAGTTTCGAGCAGATGTAATGCGAGATTACAACAATAGAAAATACCCTTTTGCCAGCCCTACCTATGCTTTCGGTTGGTCAGGAAAGATTTTGTATGCGCTTCCGTCATCGGGTCACACTGACTTGTTTTTGGGCTTTAGCGGGAATTTCATCAACTCGGAGCAAGACAACAATCACGACCAGGCATTTATGGCGGTTTGGGGGGTGAATTTAGGGGTGGAATATTCGCTGCTTCCGCGATGGAATACGTGGAATGTATTTGGTCGTGCAAGTATTTCCACGCAGTTTATTCATGGCTTTACCGATTACGACTTCGGGTTGGGTGTGTTCCGTACCAACGTTCCTACGGCAGGACGTTTGGGTGCGGAAGCTGAATTGGGAGGTAGGTTCGTCATTCCATCCACGCCGGTAGCACTCGAACTTTCCGGTGGATACTTGAACGCCAATTTACTTGGAAAGTCCTATACCAAACCACCTGCCGTTCCAAACGATGACCTCTACGAACGCCAACTCAACGACGGGAAAAACCCTGATAATCCTGATGACAACAGCCGGACTATTGACTTTCTCAGCATCAGGTTGGGTGCACGGATATGGTTTTAGGGGTTGGAGAATATTGAGCAGGTAAGACACGGTGTATTTTAACAGCAAAGTCCCAAAATTAAGTCCCGAAATTAAGGGTATTAGTTTTGGGACTTTCAATTTGCATAAAGCTCCGTTAGGAGCGCAATAGCAATAGAATGATGTACAAGTTATGACAGAAGCTCCGTTAGGAGTGATATATTCCTATGTCGCTCCTAACGGAGCTTTGTCGTTGTGTGGGTTTGTGTGCTATTACTATGCCGTCCCTATGGGACTTGTGCGGGTCAGCGAACTTTTACTACCTTTTTAAGATGATGCGTACATAATCATCATCTGAATATTGCCCTGATTGCGAGTATTTTTCACTTGATGATCGTTCAGGAACTCCTGCTGTACTATATGTGCTGGATTCCGAGTACGAAACTGATAGAGCAATGTCTTTAAGAGCTTGTCCTTTGTAGAATATTTCAATCCCGCCTTCAATCTCTTTATAAACAGCATTTTTCAAACTAAGTCCAAAACTACTGGAACGAATATCCCTTATGGCATTATATGGTGAATTATAAGAACTGTAATCACTGCAAGATAAACTGGAAATTACGTGAGCATTTGTATCTGCCATTGCATAACAATACCTGCCTGAAGTTTCAAAGGGATTACCTCTATTATAACAACAGGTAATGGCGAATGTTTGTTTAGGTAAACTGTGGAAACAATCACTAATACTGTTGCAACCTGTTACAGAAATCCCATGTGCCCATGACCCTGTATATGAAGTGTCGTAGCCTTTCCCTTTCCCATAACGTGAAAAATATCCGTCAGATTGTACGCTTACTATTGCAGTTTGAAAGGAAAACAGACCTTGCACCATTGTAATTTTCTGCTCAGGAATAATCGTCTCATTGAGTTTACGAACAGTGAGTGTATACTCTTTTTGTGTAACGGTTTGCGGCACTTCAAACTCAATTTGAGTATCTGAGATGAAGCTAGTATTTATTGGGATTTGATCTAAAAAAATCGTTATATCAGATCCTTTCGTCCCGAACCTTTTGCCAGTTATGGTTACTACATCCGCCCGCCAAACTTTTGTCGGTTGAATGGATGAAATTAGCATCTTACTACTAGTCGTAAGATTTCCAACAATTACAGAGTCTGTCCTATTGGTAAGAACTACTCTGTATACTCTTTCTATTACTTTACTTGGAATGATTATTTGTATCGTAGAATCAGTTATATAATTGGGTTTGATGTACACTGAATCATCGAACACAACAAGAAGGTCTTTTCCCCATACTCCAAAATTTCCTCCTGAAATTGTTATTATATCCCCACTCCAGCCAATGGCTGGGCTTATGCTTTTTACTATAGGTTTGTTATTGGTGACTTGAATATCAGTAGTACCGCAAGAATCTATAAAAACGGAGATTGTAAATATGTATAAAAGAAAAGCTAAATTTTTCAAACTATTTCCTAGCAATTTAGAATTGATAGCAACAGGATTCAAATTAAAGAAGATTTCCATATTTTTTTTATAAACGTGAGTGGGTGACAGACAAGGGTATATACTTTTTAACGAGTAATTTACTTGTTCAAAAATGGTCGAAAAACAATTCCTTATAATAATAACACAACGTTGGAATATTTATCACACAAACCGTTAACTGACCATACTCTGGTTTCGATCTATAAATATTGAAAATTGGATGGATTTCTTTTAAAAGTAAAGTATCTACAATATCTATAAGCAATCATTACCCCTACCCCACTTGAAAACATCGCATACTAATCCCGCCGAACGTTATTTCCTCGTAGAATTGATGCAGTTCTTCATTAGCTCCGGCAAGTCCTGCGCTGTAGAGCATCGGCACGAAATGGTCAACTGTGGGAACGGATAATTTGGCTGCCGTTCCCTTTTTTTCATAATTGACCAATGCTTTGAAATCGCGGTCATTCAACCGGTTCTTCGCCCAGTCGTCAAATTCAATCGCCCAGTCGTAGGGTTTGCCTGTATCGTTCCGCAGGTTACCCATGCTCAGACGGAGGTTATGAACGATATTACCGCTACCGATTATCAGCACTCCCTTACGACGAAGTGCCTGTAGCTGCTTCGCCAAATCAAAGTGATACTGCATTGGACGGTTATAGTCAATACTCACTTGAAACACGGGAATATCTGCAGCCGGAACAAGATGTTTGAGGATTGTCCACGAGCCGTGGTCTAGTCCCCACTCGTTAGTCTTCTGAATTTCGGGTGCAAGTTCGGATGTTTTAGCAGCATATTCCGGCGAACCGAGTGCCGGATACTGCACGGCAAACAGTTCATCGGGGAATCCTCCGAAGTCGTGAATGGTCTCAGGTTTCGGGCTTGTGCATACATACGTCCCTTTGGTAAGCCAATGCGCAGACACCACGAGAATCACATTCGGGTTGTATTTCTTGCGAAGGTTCGCGCCGGTAAGTGCCAGTTGGCGTGTGAACGGATTATCCAAAATGGCATTCATAGGATTGCCATGCCCGATAAACAGAACAGGCATGAGTTCGGTCGGAGCAAAACTATCGGTGATGTTCCGTAATTGTTCCAATTGCATAGAGGTAGGAATAAGTGGAAGAAGTGCAGCAGACTGAATGAATGTTCGACGTTTCATAATGAGTAAGTGCCAGAATAGAATAAAGCATACAAATCAAAAGTGTCATTCTGAACGCTAGCGAAGAATCTCCGTTAGCACATCCGTCCAGCAGATTTTCACGTTCAAATAGATTCTGCACTCGGAGACTCCAGCAAATGACACCATTACGCCTGTTGTCATTCAGAGGGCTTCTTAGACCGAAGAATCTCTGTTTAAG
>CAZGNO010000017.1:0-57832 GCA_964527785.1 uncultured Chitinophagaceae bacterium | reverse complement strand
AAATAAACTTGCAAGATAACACAGTTCATTCTGAGTGCAACGAAGAATCTCCGTATGCACATCCGTCCAGCAGATTTTCACGTTCTTACGGAGATTCTTCAGTCGAAGACTCCTTCAGAATGACAGAAGGCAACTGTCTTATTTTTTATGTCATTGCGTTATTTTGTAGGCGGCTCGGCGACTATCAGGAACTCCGAATGACAGGACTGAATGTAGCAATTTAATGTGTCCCACTACCGAAAAAAACGAACCACGGAAGGTTGGTTGTAACAACCGACCCGACCTAAAACATAATTATAAAAACTATATGATTCAAGAACAACTAACCATACAACCAATCGGAGTAATAACATCACCCTATACCGATAAATATGATGCGCCAAGACAGCCGGGAGTTGACGGCAAGCATAATGAATCCATTATTACACTTATGCCGCATTGCAATTTCGAGCAAGCATTGGAGGATTTAGATGGTTTCGAGCGAATTTGGCTGATTTCATGGTTTCATCGTAATTCTTCGTGGAAACCAAAGGTACTGCCTCCGAGAAGCGGACGTACTAAGCGAGGTGTTTTTGCTACACGCTCACCGCACAGACCAAACCCAATCGGTATATCGGTATGTACTCTCGAAAAGATTAAAGGTCTTACACTGTATGTTCGTGATGTGGATTTACTGGACGGAACGCCGATTTTGGATATTAAGCCATATCTTCCTTATTCCGATTGCTTCCCCGATTCACGTTGCGGATGGGTCACTGAAACAGAGGTAAACGCTCAAGTATATCAGATTATTTTATCAGAACTTGCTCAAACACAACTTGAATGGTTAGCCGGTAATTCTGAATTAAATCTTACGAATATCGCTTTTCCTATTCTTCGGAGAGACCCGTTCCCGTATTCTTCCAGACGTATCATAGCAGTAGAAGGAGGTTATCTTATGGCAGTAAAGTCTTGGAGAATTTTTTTTAGGATTGAGGGTAATCAAGTCATTATTGATAGGATAGCGAGCGGATACAGCCGGGAATATGTATTTATAAATCCTGAAGAGCACATTTTGAATGACCATGCTGCTCATATCGGATTCCACAGAATATGGAATACAACTGACCGGTAGTGAAATGATTTTGAATGTTATACTCGGTATCTCAGGCAGAGGCAAGTGTGGAAGTACCCTTCCAATACTTTTTCAACCAAAATTTTTCAGGGAACTGAGATTCAAACTGTTAATAATCATCTAGAGTCGGGAATGCTCCAAATGGGAAGTGCACAGTAAAAATTGACCCTACACCGATTTTACTCTTTGCTTCGATACTTCCGCCGTGAAATTCTACCATTTCTTTCACGATTGATAATCCTAGCCCGGTTCCGGGAGTAGTACCTACATTCGAACCACGGAAAAATGGAGTAAAGAGATTTTTCATTTCATCGGCAGGTATTCCTATTCCACTGTCAGCCACTTGGATTGCAATCGTTTCACCCTCTTCTTTACGAATCATTACATTAATACTTTTTTCAGAAGGTGAATATTTAGAAGCATTGGTTATTAAATTGATAAGAACTTGCTTGACCATACGTCTGTCACCGATAATTTCCGGTAAATCATCCGAAATTGTTATTTGCAGTGTTTGAGTTTTATTACTAAGTATTCCATGTACTTCTGAATAAACCTTGTCCCACATTTCCTTAAAGTTAATAGAAAACGGTACAAATTTATCCCTAAGTGACTGAACTGATGACTGCATTAGAAAGTCATTCATTAATTCGGTGAGGTCTTGTACCCGTGCTTTAATTTTACCGATTTCAGCAATACGTTGTCCGAAATCCATTTTTACAGCATGAGCAGCCAGTAAATCTGCAGAAATTTGAATTCCAGTGAGAGGAGTACGAAACTCATGAGAAACAGTAGTAATAAATTGACTTTTGAGAGCATTTAATTCTCGTTCTTTTGCAACTGTGCGTTGAAGTTCCTCTTCACTGTGTTTGCGTTCTGTAATATCATAGAGAAAAATACGAAATGTTTGCGTTTGCGGAATAAAAAATACCCGCTCTTCAAAGATATTGGAATTTTCAACGACCTCTCTAATATACGAAGTATATGGCTTGCTGACCAAATCCTTCAAATGTGCATTCAACCCCGCGAGCACCGGATTTTCTAAGTATTCCCTTTTGATATTAGGAAAACAGCGAAGAGCTTCGGGGTTTAGATAGGTAATTTCTTTTTCAGTGGATATTTCAATAATCGGTTGAGGAATTTGCTCAGGGAAAGAAGCTAAATGTTGGAGACGTTGCTCAGCTTCCTTACGGTCGGTTACATCCAGTGCAGCTTGCACAATTACAATTTGTCCATCCGGTCTTGTAAATTTGGTTGAATGATTTTCAAGCCAGACATAATGCCCTTTTAGATGTTGGAAGCGGTATGCAATTTCAAAATTTGAGGATTTGTTGCTTTTTATCCATTCTGTAGACTCACGTGCTACCCTCTCTCTGTCATCAGGATGAACGAACGCTTGTGAAGTAGATTCTGTCAATTCTTTCCATTGGTCAAAAGTATAACCGGTTTGCTCAGTAAACTCAGCATTAACATAATCCACTTTATTATGCTCACCGGGATAATGAGATGCTTGAGATATTCCCAGCGGTAATGAATCGGCTAATAATCTGAACTTATTCTCGCTTTCTTGCAGCTTTCGCTCGGCTACTTTTTGAAGGGTTATATCTACAGCCGAACCGACTATTTCCGTCACAACACCATTTTCAAAAAGTGGTTCAAGTGTAAAGAAATAATACTTATCACCGGGTATTTCAGATTCAAATGAAACAGATTCACCCCCGAAAACTTTTTGCATATATGGCAATACCCTTGTTTCATATTCTTTGCCGAACAGATGCTTAGGTGTTTTTCCTTGCACCAATTCTGTCGTATATTCACCGGCAAGTTTCCCTTCCCGCAATGAGTAAACATACTCCCCATCTTCCCTAATATACATTTTCACAACAAGGTTTTGTAGATTTTTAACTGTTCTTCTAAAATCTTCTTGTTGTGCATTGCTTAGTGCTTCCTCGGTTTTTTTAAGGTCTGTAATATCAACTGAAATCTGTGTAATTGTTTCAGGTAAACCTGTTGACTCATTATGATCAGCAAAACAATATACTTCTGTCCACAGTTCCGCACCACTTTTCTCAATATTTCGATGTTGTGTTTTTAAAACATCCTTTGCACCCGATTCCATCCATTCTTTAGCCACATTTATTGCTCGTGAACGATCTTCCGGATGAAAAATCAAAGCAGCTTCTTCAAAAGACAAGTTTGAAAATTCTTCGAGTGAATACCCGATTTGTCTTTCAAACTCTTTATTGGCAAATTCATATTTTTGCTTGTTAATAATCCATCGTACAATTCCAACCGGAGCATTATTCACCAAATTTTTATATTTTTGTCTACTTTGTTCCAAAGCTAAATTTGCTTTAATACGGTCAGTAATGTCTGATATCGTCCCAACAGTACCAATTATTTCACCATCAACATTTCGATAGGGAGCAGCACTAATCTCTAGCCATAGTTCAGAATTGTCAGTAAGTGAAATTTTAATTTGGTACCGTTCCGAAATACCTTGAAGTCGGCGTTCAATTCTACCACGATACTCTCCATAACTTTCTTTTTCCATTAAAATAGCTTCGAAAGCTTTTTTACCGATTAGATCTTCAGGGTTACAGCGCATTATTTCAGCAGACCTGCTATTAATATGTACTATAGTATCTTCTAAATCAGTCAGTATAATTCCTTCATTCAAACTTTGCATTACCGAACGATACTTATACTCACTGTCTCGAAGTGCTTTTTCTGCATTCCTTTTATCAGTGATATCATTAATAACCGTAAGGATAACCCTTTCATTATTCTGCATTATCGGAACAGAAGAAACTTCTACTTCCTTATATTCATCCAATAGATTCTTAATCTTCACAACCGCCGAAGGCAGAGCTTTTCCTGTTGAAAACATTTGTGAAAGCCGCTCTTTCACAATTTCTGCTGATTCCGGAAGTAAATAAATCATTGGCGAAGAGCCAACTACCTGATCTATATCAGATGCCCCCATGAATCGGATTGCTGCATTATTTGCATAGGAGACTGTTTCGGTGTGAAGTACAATCGGTATCGGTAAATCATTAATAATAGTTCTGAAACGCTCTTCACTTTCTTGCAATTTTTGTTCACTTACTATCCGATTGGTTACATCGTTTTGCATTCCAATAAAGTGTGTAAGCTCTCCATTTTTATTTCTAACAGGAGAGATGCTTACTTCGTTCCAAAACAAAGTCCCGTCTTTTTTATAATTTCTCAAAACAGTTGTAACAGGTTTTGCATTTATAATTGCCTCACGCAGCAATTTCGCACCCTCTTGACTTGTATCATCATTTTGCAAGAATCTGCAATTTCTCCCTATTATTTCACTCGAAGAATACCCCGTCATTTTCTCAGCAGCGGGATTAACATAAATAATTGGCGACTCGTTTGCTCTGGCATCGGCAATCATTATACCTGTCAGAGATTCTGCTATTGCTCTATCACGAATAAATAGTTCTCTACTCGCATTTACTTTTTCAGTAATATCACGCACAATCATAACCACACTGTTTTCAGTCGAATAAGCAACACGTGCTTCATGATAACAAAGCCCTGATGAGCGCTTTAATTCATATTCAAACGTAACAGTTTTCTTCTCTTGAATAGTTTTATGAATTGCCTCAAGTATAAGTTTAATTACATCATTAGGAAAGAAATCCCGTATATTCCTCCCTAAAAATTCTTCGGGAGAAAGCAATGGCTCAATACCATAGCCGGGTCTGTAATCAAGATATGTACCATCGCTGTCCAGATAATGGATCATATCAGGAATTGCACTTAAAAGCGAGTGTATATGTCTCTCGCTTTTGAGTAGAGCGTCCTGAGTTGCCTTTCGGTCAGAAATGTCTTTAAAAGCAAAAACTTCGCTGTAATTACCCAATACATTATTTTTAATTTTCGAAGCGCTTCCTTCAATCGGAACAGATGTACCGGACTTAGTTTTAATCTTCAATTGTGCAGGAAGACTTTGCCGATTACTAAGACGTAATATTTCCAATTGTTCTTCCTCACTATACCTGCTATTGTCTTCAAAGGTAAAGACCTCGTTTATTTTTCTGCCTATACCGGAAGAGTTTGTCCATCCTGTAATTGACTCAGCAAAAGAATTCATAAAAATTATGTTCTCATGTTTATCAGTTACAATAACTCCATCACCTATTGAATCCAATGTAGCACTTAACAATTGCATATTTTCACGCTGTTTACGCTCCATTTCCTGCTTATAAACAGCCATTTCCATTGTAATCCTAAGCTCGTTTTCATGAAATGGCTTGAGGATATATCCAAATGCACCTACCTGCTTTGCACGCTCGATTACACTGTCATTTGAATAAGCCGTAAGAAAAATCAAAGCAGCATCATAAAGAGCAATGATTGTCTTAGCCGTTTCAATTCCATCCATTCCACCATTGAGCATAATGTCCATAAGAACAATATTGGGATACTCGTCATTATCACACTGCTCAAAACACTGTAATACTTCTTCTCCGGTAGATACAACAGCTACTACCTCATATCCCAATCTAATCAGTGTGTGCTTGATATTTTTAGCAACAATTTGCTCATCTTCAACAATCAGTACTCTAATCTTACCCATTTGAATTCTTTATTTTTTATATACTTCGGGAAAAATAATTCTAATTTCTGTTCCACCTAATTTTGTATGGCTGCCCCACTCAAAACTAACAGTTCCATTTAATTGCTTAGTGAGCATTTGCACCAATTGTAATCCGAGAGTCGGAGGATTTTCGATAATAGCACCGTCGGAAATTCCACAGCCATTATCAGCTACTTCCATCAGAATTTGTGGCTCGATTGAAGAAAGACGTCTAATTATAATTGAAATCATTCCTTCTTGGATACCGACGAAAGCATATTTTAAAGCATTCGATACGAGTTCGTTAATGATTAATCCGCACGGAACTGCCAAATCAATCATCAAATCAATCTCATCTATTTCATTCTTGAATTCCACCCAGCACGGGGCAAGATGATACGTTCGCTCAAGGAACTGAATAAGATATTGAACATAGCTCTTAAAATCAACAATACCTACATTAAACGAACGATACAACTGCTCATGAATAAGTGCCATTGTTCGAACTCTGCTTTGGCTGTCTCTGAAAAGTCCGAGCATCTTATCGTCAGTTATCAGTTCTGCTTGAAGGTTGAGCAAACTCGAAATTATTTGTAAATTATTTTTGACACGGTGATGAATCTCTTTGAGTAATAATTCCTTTTCTTGAAGTGATGTTTGGAGTGTAAGCTCTGCTTTTTTTCGCTCGGTAACATCTCGTGTAAATCCTTCATAGTATAATACGGGGTTTTCAGGATTTGAATTTGCATAAACGGCACGAGCTCCTTGAGTAAACCAAGCAATTTCACCATTACGTTTCTTACCCTGAAACTCAAATACTCCAACCTCACCATTTTCATTAAGAAGCTCTATGAATTCACGCCTTTTCTCAGGCAGAACATAATTATCAATCGCCTCACGATGCTCCATTAGCTCTTCCGGCGAGTCAAATCCCAGCATTGCTGCCATGGCTTGATTTACGCTTAGGAATTCCCCGTTAGGCAATACTTGAAATATTCCTATCACCGCATTCTCAACAATGCTTCGATAATTGTTTTCAGCTTTGAGCAGCTTTTTTTGTGTTTTTTTACGTTTAGTGATATTTAGACCACTAAAACATATTTTATGTACTTCACCATTGTCTTCAAAAATCGGCACGAAACTAATCTCCAGCCATGCCTCTCTGCCATTATAAGTACGTAATAATATTTCGGGAACAATATGGCTTTTACCACCAAACGCAATCGAACAATATTCAATATATTTCTCTTTATATTCTTGCGAAATAATCGTTGAAATACTTTCTCCAAAAACTAATTTTTCACCCCAAATTGTCAATGCTCCGATTTGCGCAATTCTATTGAATGCAAGAATTTTTAAATTTTTATCCAGAAGAATAAACGCCTGTAAGCTATTATTGAACAGCGCATTAAGGTGTGAAACGGATTGCTTTAGCTGCTCCTCGGCATTACGTCTGGCACTTACATCAATCATAATGCCCGACATATACCAACTATTTTCATCACCGGAAGTTTTCACACAAACGACCGAATCATGAAGCCATCTATATTCTCCATCTGCCCTTTTACATCGAAATTCCAGATGCAATACTCCCGGATAATTATTGCGCGCCCATTCACTGATTTCAGATTGGGTACTCACCAAGTCGTCAGGTTGAATAAGCGAAGAAAAGAAGTTGACATCTGTTGTAAACTTCTCAGCAGGATACCCAAGCATATCAATTACATTTCCTGAAATATATTCACGTCCTTTGTTTTTTTCGGTGCTGGGATTATTACTTGTTTCATACAAAACAATATTAGGCAATTTTTCGAGCACAGATGTAAGCCGAAACTCAGTTCGCAGAAGCTGAGATGACAAAATTTTTTGTTCTGCTTGAGCAGCTTTTTGTGTTCGGAGCATTCGCCGTCTAACCTCCAGATGTTCCTCTGCTTGACGTGCAAGCGCTTCTAACGCTTCAATTTCTTTCGGTACGAATTTACGGACATGATTATCAACAATGCACAACGAGCCAAGAATGTAATTTTCAGAATTTTTAATTGGAATACTAATACATGAACGAATATGAAGCTCACCCTTTACAAAATAATTATCGTGAAGTACCTCATGCTTCTCCAAATCTTCAACAACTAATTTTGCACCGGTAGAAACCATATATGTACACAATGATATTTCACGGTGAATACTTTTGAGGTCTATTCCGGTTATTGATTTGAACCATTGAGCTTCCTTGTCAATAAATCCCACAAAAGCAATAGGAGCGTTGCAAATGGTAGCTGCGATAAAGGCAATATCATCAAAAATCTGTTCTTTTTCCGAACCGATTATCTCTAATTCCTTTACGGCGGCAATTCTGTTTGCTTCCGAAGTATGATTATAAAAATCCATTTTTATCTATTAGTGATATAATTCTTACGGATACAAACGTTCAATTAACCAAACTCCGTTTTCATTCAATCTATAGCAAATTCTATCATGCAAACGGCTAGAACGTCCTTGCCAAAACTCAAACATATTCGGAACAACTCTGAAGCCGCCCCAGAAATCGGGTAACGGAATATCTTGATTTTCAAACTTCAATGTCATTGTTTTATATTCTTCTTCCAGTATCTCTCGTCCTTCTACCACACGGCTTTGCTTGGATGACCATGCACCGATTCTGCTCTCACGCGGACGAGATTGGAAATAATCGCGGGATTCATCAGCAGATACTTTCTCGACCGTACCTTCAATCCGAATCTGACGCTCCAACTCACCCCAAAAAAACAGTAAGGCGGCATGAGGATTTGTTATTAAATCCTGACCTTTACGGCTTTCGTAATTTGTTGCAAACATAAACCCGCGTTCATCCATTCCTTTCAATAATACTGTTCTCGCCGAAGGAATGCCATTTGAAGTAGCTGTAGCAAGTATCATTGCATTTGGTTCCTGAACACCACCCGACTGTGCATCAGAGAACCAATGATGGAACTGCTCGAACGGACTGGCAGAAACTACCTTTTCATCTAGTGAATTCAATTTGTAATCGCGGCGCAAAGCGTGTAATTCCAGCTTGTTTTCCATATCTTTTCCATTTTAATAATTAAACAACGCTGCTCATCATATCCATAATACCATGTTTGAAACGATCTAACGCCTTGCAAATCGTTTCCTCGCCGGCAGCATAAGAAATCCGTACATATCCATCCGCTCCGAATGCTTCTCCTGGAACTAATGCCAAATGATATTTCTCCAAAAGCAATTCGCATAGTTCAGCAGAACTTTTCACATCACCACCAAGTGCGGCAGTAACATCTGCAAAAATATAGAACGCTCCATCGGGCTTCATATACTTTATTGAAGGAATATCATCCAATAAACTGCAGATAAGCTCACGTCTCTGTACAAAAGAAAGCCGCATTTTCTCTACATCGTCCTTAGCATAAAGAACCGCAGCAAGTGAAGCAATCTGAGCAATAGACGAAGGGTGAGAAGTCGTTTGCCCCTGAACCTTTGCCGCTTCGTTCATCACCATTTTCGGAGCGTGCAAGAAACCCACTCTCCAGCCGGTCATTGCATACGCTTTCGATACTCCGTTCACAGTCAGTACCCTGCCTGCCAATTGCGGAAGCGAACCGATACTACAATGCTCAACGCTGTCGTAACGGATTTTTTCATAAATTTCATCACTGAGTACATAGCAACTATGGGTAGCAAGAACTTTGGCTAGAGCATTCAACTCGTCACGGGTATACATCGCCCCTGTTGGATTATTTGGACTATTGAGAATAACGCATTTTGTTTTGGGAGTAAGTGCTTGGGATAGCTGTTCGGGTGTAACTTTGAAGTGTTGGTCAATTCCGGCAGAAACGATAATTGGTGTTGCTCCGCTTAGAGTTACCATTGCGGGGTAACTCACCCAATAGGGTGCCGGAATTATCACTTCATCCCCTTCGTTACAAATTGCTCCCAGAGCATTCATCAGTGCTTGTTTTGCCCCGGAAGTAATGAGCACCGTGTCTGCTGTAGCGGATGAAATATGATTTTCAATGCGGAATTTTTCAGCAACTGCTGCACGCAATTCATAGATTCCGTTTGAGTCTGTATAGTGTGTAAAATTATTTTCTATTGCTTCGACTGCAGCACTTTTAGCACATTCGGGTGTATTAAAATCAGGTTCGCCGGTTGAAAGGGAAACTATATCTATCCCCTCATTTTTCATCGCTTTGGCTCGATTTGATATGCGGAGTGTTTGTGATTCTGCAGCAGCGGAAGCACGGCGAGAAAGGTCTATTGCCATAAAATTTTATTTCTGAAATTATGCAAAATTAAGTCTAACTAAATTCTCTTTTCAACAATTACAGATTCTTATATGAAACTTTTTATCAAAAACCGTTCAATGCTAAGGTGCAATAACAACTTTATAAATTAAAGATTTACATTTTTCTAAATTAAAACACTAAATTACATAAAACAAATAAGTTACCCAAGCACATATCAGAATTTACCGTAAAATTTATTCTACAAAGAAAAAAGCCGGATTACACCGGCTTTTCTTACTATCAAGTTACCTTACTGTCCACAAGAACAGCATATTTTAAAAAAGTTTCAAATTGAGGCGTATGCATCACGAAATTGATTTTTGTGAAATGATAATTCCGAGTTGTTCAATACGATAGCGGAGCTTTGCACGAGAAATTTGCAAAATTTTTGCAGCTTTTATTTGATTCCCGCCGGTAATTTTCAGGGTTTGTAGAATTAAATCCTTGAGTACATCGCCCATTTTCACTCCTTCTTTGGCAATCTGAAGATGATGCTGTCCCGGCTGAAGTTCCATAGCTGCACGAGCAGTACTTGCCGGTACAACCGATGGACGTAAAAAAGCGAGGGAATCTTTAGAGATAAGTGTTCCCATTTCAAGGAGTACAACACGTTCGATAACATTCCTCATTTCACGAATATTTCCGCGCCAACCGTAGTTTTCGAGAATTTCGGCTGCTTCGGGAGTAAAACCGGTGATATTTTTACTGAATTTCTTGTTAAATTCTTTAATAAATGTTGATGCCAAATCAATTATATCGCCTCGTCGCTCTCGCAAGGGAGGAAGCGTAAGTGTAGCAACATTCAAACGGTAATACAAATCCTCACGGAATTTCCCTTCTTCCACCAATTGTTCGAGGTTACGGTTGGTAGCTGCAATTACACGAACATCTACACTTACTTCCTTCACTCCGCCCAGTCGGTAGAATGTCCTTTCCTGTAAAACACGCAATAGTTTCACTTGCATTTCAGGGCTTAATTCACCGACCTCATCCAAGAGAATCGTTCCGTGATTTGCTTGCTCAAACCTTCCCTGCTTTATTTTTTCGGTAGCACCGGTAAAAGCACCTCTCTCATAGCCAAACAGTTCATTTTCAGCTAGTTCACGAGGTATTGCTCCGCAATTGATAGTAATAAACGGGCATTTTGCACGAGCGGAATGCTGGTGTATATATTTAGCAATGAGTTCTTTTCCTGTTCCCGATTCACCAAGAATAAGTGCAGTCGTATCATCGGCTGATGCAACTATTTGACCAATTTGCAAAGCACGTCGTATTCCCTCGGATGAACCCACGATTTCCGTAGACTCATCTTCACGCAAACGTTCTTCAAGTAAGTTGACCTGACGGCGAAGATCGTAATTTGCAAGCGATTTCTCAACTGCGATTTCAAGCTGCTCGAGGTCAAGAGGTTTTACGATGAAATCCTCTGCACCGAGTTTCATTGCTCTGACCGCCATTTTAATATCAGAAAAGGCAGTCATCATCACAACCGGCATCGTATAACCAAAAGAGCGAATTTGTTCTAATATATCTAAGCCGTTCATGTGTCCGAGAAAAATATCGAGGAGCACAAGATCCGGCTGTGTTGCATCGAGTTCATCCAGCCCTTTTACTGCCTCAGTATATCCAAATACCCTGGCGTATTTTGATGAGAGAATCCCTTTCACCGTAGCATTAACAAGCGGATCGTCTTCGATAACAACAATAGTATATTTTTGGAGAGACATAATTTCCTCTTAGAAAAATCTGCAAATAAATGAAAAATTTTGCTTAATATTTTACTGCGTATTTTGAACAACCGGTAATTTGACGTAGAATGTTGTTCCTTTTCCAACAGTACTTTCTACATCAATACTTCCGCCGTGTTGGTGGATAATTCGTTGGGTAATCGGCAGCCCTAAACCCGTACCTTCTGCCTTGCGCGTGAAAAAAGGATCGAATATTTTAGTCATGTCTTCTTCAGAAATGCCAATTCCCGAATCTGAAATTGCAACTACTACAAATTGGTCACCGCGCCTCGTGATAAGCTCTCGATATGACTGAATGGATATTTCCCCCTTAGCACGAATAGCATCAGCAGCATTAGTAAAAAGGTTAATGAAAACTTGCTGGATTTGCTTGTAATCAAGTGAGATAGGCGGTAATCCATCGGCAAGCGACAGACTGATACCAATTGTCTTTCGTCCAAACGTAGAGCTCACAAGTTCTAGCGACGAGCGTATAATTTGATTGACGTTCTCAGATTGTGGAGAAGTAATTGCCGGACGAGCAAAATTAAGGGTTGCGTCAACTATCTTAGCGATGCGTTCCACGCCCTGCATTGCAGTATGAAGATATGTCGCTTCGATAGAATCAGGTGCAGCTTTACGCTGAAGAACTTGGAGATTTAGGTTTATTGCTGCGAGTGGATTACGAATTTCATGTGCTACTCCGGCAGAAAGCTGACCGAGAAGCACCATTTTATCAGCTTGCACCATTCTGTCGGTAAGAGCGCGTTGCTCACTCACATCACGGGCAATTGCTTGGATAAGACGCTGTCCGTCATAATTGACAAAACGTGCGCTTACTTCCACCATGAGGTTCTCGTTATTAGGGGTATCGAGCGACAGTTCACTCAGTATAGTTGGTGAACTTGATTTTGTAAGCAATTTAAAGATTCTGCGAAACTGTGGAAGCGAAGCACCGAGAAGCTCCATACGCGGTATTCCTGTTAGGAAAGAAGCATACTCATTGGCATCCAATACGCTCCATGTTTCCGGCTGAACAATAAAAACTGCATCGGCAGCATTCTCGAAGAACGCACGGTACCATGCAAGCTGCTTTTGCAACTGTGCAATAACGTCCGGCTGAGATGAAAAAGAAGACTGTAGAGTATGAGAAGGCATTGCCCCACACCTATTGATAATAAAATTGCTGCGTGGCGAAAATACAGAAAATTCCGCGTAAAAACGAACAATATTCGCCAATTTTCAATTATCTGAGAAAAAATAGTTTTTTCGAGTGGTTGGAGTATTTACATTCCGGCTGCGGACTAGTAACAGCAAGCTTGTCACTATTAATCCTGACTAAATAAGTGGCGCAAATTCTCCACCGGTAACGGTAAGTATATCGGTAGGTTTTATGAGAATTTGCAGTCCTCGCTGGCCGGGGCTGATACTTATTTCATCGAAAAGTTGGGCGGTTTCTTCGATAAAGGTAGGGAATTGTTTTTTCATTCCGATTGGTGAACACCCGCCGCGAATATATCCTGTAAGGGGCTGCAATTCTTTGAGTGGAAGTAGTGCGCAGGATTTATTCCCTGAGGCAACCGCAGCTTTTTTGAGCGAGAGCTCTTCATTGCCGGGCACAACTGCTACAAAATATTTCACAACATCACCTACCAGCACTAATGTCTTAAATACCTGTTCAGGAGGCAGTTCGAGTTTATTGGCAACCGAAACAGCGTCCAAAGCATCCTCATCTACTTCATATTCAAGTAATGTATATTCAATTTTATGAGAGTCCAGTATTCTGCAACAGTTAGTTTTAACTGACATTACGCCTCCAGTTTTTCACCAAGTTCAATCCACCTCATTGTTAATGTATCTAGTGAAGATTCCAGTACCGCCAGTTCATCAGCTTTGGCAGCAAGAATTTTGTAGTCGGTGATGCCACTTTCAAGATACTGTTCAATCACACGTTTTTGTGTTTCTATATCAGCAATTTTTTTCTCTACACTATCAAATTCCTTTTTATCTTGAAATGAAATCTTCTTTTTACTTACAGGGGCAGTCGATTTTACTTCCGGTGTGAACACTGTTTGCTTTTCAGGTGTTTTGCCGGACTGTTTTAGAAGTTTGGCAGCAGCTTCTTTTTTCTCCAAATATGCAGAATAATTACCGGGGTATTCCTTGATAACACCATTTTCTTCAAAACAGTATATTCTTTCGACAGTTTTATCCAAGAATGAACGGTCGTGCGATACGATTACCAGCACACCCAAGAAATTATCAAGATACTCTTCGAGAGAATTCAGGGTTTGAATATCAAAGTCATTGGTCGGCTCATCAAAGAACAGCACATTTGGGTTTTTCATCAGGATAGTACACAAATACAACCGTCGTTTCTCACCACCGGAAAGAGTTGCTACTTGTGAATGATGCTGACGTGGTGGAAAGTTAAATCTCTCCAACAAATCCTTCGCAGTAAGAAATCTTTCACGCCCTATACCTGTATCAATAAACTCTGCAATCTCACGGAGTGTTCCGATTAGTGTCTGGTTGTCTTTCAATCCCTTTGTTTCCTGGTCGAAATAACCAAGTGTAACAGTTTCACCAAGATTTGCCCAACCGCTGTCCGGTTGAATCCTTCCTGCTAGAATATTGAGCAACGTGGACTTCCCTGCCCCGTTTGCACCAATAATTCCGATACGGTCTCCGGGAGCAGCTTTATAATTGAAATTTTTGAATAGCAATCTACCGGCAATTGATTTACTCAAATTCCCGGCATCAATAATTTTACCGCCCAAGAGTTTATTACCCAGTTCAATTTTGATGTTTTTCTGCTCTGTGATTTTTGGTTGGGACTGCATTTTAGCAATCCAATCAATGCGGCTCTTTTGTTTTGTTCTGCGAGCTTTAGCACCTTTTTGGAGCCAAGCGAGTTCATTGCGGAGTTTATTCCGTTCATGGTCGGCAGTGCGCTCTTCGGTATCAAGCGCAGCTTCTTTCTTTTCTAGGTAATACTCAAAGTTACCACTGTAGGTAAAAAGTGTTTTACGATCTATCTCAACAATACGCGTTGCGACTGCATCTAAAAAGTAACGGTCGTGGGTTACGAGCAGGAGTGCAATATTTGAGTTTTGGAGATAATCCTGGAGCCATTGCACCGAATCGGCATCCAAGTGATTGGTCGGCTCATCCAAAATAATCAAATCAGGTTTGGAGAGCAGTGCGCGTGACAATGCAACACGTTTACGCTGACCTCCCGATAGGTTTTTTACATTTTCATCGAAGCGAGTAACGCCGAGTTTGCTGAGAATAGTCTTAGCATCGTTCTCCAAATTCCACCCGTCGTGAAGGTCTATTTCGTGCGAAACATTAGAGAATTTCTCTTCCAATTCCTCGGAAGAGCCGCTTACCATCATCCTACATAAACGTGCGTGTTCATCTATCAGCCGTTGAACGGCTGGCTTTGCTCCCATTACTGTATGCAGAACTGTATCAGCTGCTTCGAACGACGGCAGTTGCTCCAGATATTCCATTCTCATACTGTTGTTAAATGCAATTGTACCGCTATCGCTTACTTCATGTCCGGCTATAAGCCGGAGAAGTGTAGTTTTTCCTGAACCGTTCCTGCCGATTACCCCGATACGCTCCCCTTCCTCCATTCCAAAAGAAATATTATCGAAAAGTAGATTGTCTAAGAAAGTCTTACTGATATTGTTACACGAGAAAATCGTCATAGGGTGTTAGTATTTCTAAATAATTGATCTGTTTGAGGGAGTCTTCACTAGTGAAAAACGCGTCTCGTTAATTTTCAATCAATGTTTGGATACGAGTTACCGTATTTCCCATTGCTATAGTATAGTTTGGTAATTGTTGAAAAATTTCTTCAGCAATTTCTTCATCATACGTATGAGTAGCCATGTTTCGGCTTTCGAGCATTGCCAAATAAAGCTCTTCTTCATCAATAAGCCCTAAACGAAATGCTTCTCTGATACTGGTTCGAGGAGAATTTACTTCAATTCCGTCACGTAAAGCATAAAGACGTAATATTTTCCAAAACAATTCGAATGTAAATTCAAATCTCTGAATAGAAGAATCTCTTATATATTCATTATATGGCTGAGTTAATGCTTCACTTAGCCGCAAATTGGCATTAAAGAATTTTTGAAGTATTGCATCAAATTTCAAAGATTTCATAATATCCTCATACAATCTGCAAAAGCAATTTTCCTGAATTCTTCGCTGGTTCGATAAATGTCAATAATATCAATTTTTTGAATAATCGGTAACTCTTCCAATGCTCCCCGTAAACGTGACATTGTTGCAATGGGAACTCGTTTTTTACAATCAATTGCTATATCGTAATCTGATCTGGGCGTTGCCCTCTTTTGTGCCCTTGAGCCAAAAAGAAAAACTTCTGCGTCCGGCTCGATTGAGTGAATTGCTTTACTTATAAGCAATAGCACGGATTCATTTCCACCTTCATACATTGACTGATTTATCGGTGTATGTCCATATACATCATTTGAACTCATAATTAAATTCCTTCGTAAGCAAACGATTGAATAATTAGGTAACTTTATAGATATTACAAACCAGTATCTGTTCATTACCCTGCAACAACATACTTCTTCGCCAAATTCATTATTCTCTCTTTAGTTGCATCGGTAGCTGTTACCTCCACCGTAATACCGTCATCATGTTCAAGCCGAGAGATTATCTCGCCCAAATCATATAGTTTGGGAAGGAGTTGCATTTGTGAGTATGGAAGTTCAAGGCGTATCATCACAACACCTGTCTCAGATAATTGCTGCATTTTCATCAGTAATTTATCGAGGTTAATTCCTTCTGATGCTGAAATCAATATACTGCCGGGAAATTCGATTTCCAATTGATTTCTCTCTTCTTCCGAGATTGCATCGGTCTTATTAAGCACAAGGAGTGTCGGTTTCCCCTGAATATTCAACGCTTCTAACGTTTCGTCCACAACAGCAATTTGCTCTCGAAATGCTTTGTGGGAAGAATCTACAACGTGCATCAGGACATCCGAATCGGATGCTTCGGCAAGTGTACTTCGAAATGAAGCGATAAGATGAGTCGGCAATTTTCTTATAAAACCTACAGTATCAGAAAGAACCGCTTTTTTGGTGTTTGGCAGTTCAATAGAGCGAACAGTCGTATCTAATGTAGCGAACAACTGGTCTTTGACATACACTCCTGAATCGGTGAGTGCATTCATTAGAGTTGACTTACCGGCATTTGTATAGCCCACAAGTGCAAATTTAATCATACCTTGTCTGCCTTTACGTTGCTGATGACGCTGGGTGTCAATATGGTTAAGTTTTTCTTTGAGAGCATCAATTCTGTCTCTGACCATTCGACGGTCAGTTTCAATCTGAGTTTCGCCGGGTCCCTTAGTTCCAATTCCTCCGAATTGCTTGGAAAGGTGAGTCCACATTCTTGTCAATCGCGGTAGAAGATATTGCAACTGAGCAAGCTCAACCTGGGTTTTTGCTTCGGAGGTCTGCGCTCGTGAAGCGAAAATGTCAAGAATCAAACCGCTTCGGTCAATAACTTTGATTTCAAGCTCTTTTTCTAAATTTCTCACTTGAACTGGAGTCAAATCATCATCAAAAATAAGCAAGGTGACGTTATCTTCTTCGACCATCTCCTTAATTTCCTGCACTTTTCCCTTCCCGACTGCTGTTGAGCCATCAGGTTTGACTCTCTCTTGGAATATTTTTGCAACAACTTCAGCCCCGCACGTTTCAGCGAGAAATTCGAGCTCATCTAAATGGTCAAGTGCCATTTCCCTGTCACCGCCCTTCGGGGCTACGGCAACTGCTATTGCTCTTTCGGGTGGTATTGCGGTGCTTTTAAGTTCTTTCATACAGTACTGCCTTTTTCTTAAAGATCCCGTTATAGTTACAAATTTACTCTATTTTATAGCGTTTCCGTAGCGTCTGGTTTGCAAACCCTACTCTACGGAAAAAAAGAATAGGAACATAGTCTTGAATGACTACCAAATAGTAACATTACGTTTATTATGCAGTACTATTGTAAAGCCGGTTTTTAATTAAAACTAAAGGTTTACAAAACGATTGATACCTGAAAATGTACATTCTACAAATATTCTTTCCAAAATGATGATATACGCTCGAAGAACGTCACTTTTGCTTGGATTGTCGGTGATTTGCGAAACACTCTCGCAGTTTTGTATAATACCATTTTCATCGAAAAATGAAGATATTCAAGAAAGATATATGCTTTTTGCTCGGAAACTGTGCAGTGTTTTCTGATAAATTGAACCTTCGAATAAATCAGTTTGTGGACTTTTGAAGCGGTTAAATTCATTTCTGTACCGGAGCTGGCTCCCCTGATATGCATTACCACTGCTTTAGGGTTAAATACAACACCCCATTTCGCTTGTGTAAGGCGATGGCAAAAGTCAGATTCTTCTGTATAGAATGAGAAATCCTCGTCGAACCCACCTACTTCATTATAGGCAGAACGCCTGATTGCAAGGATTGCCCCATCAACGAAATCTACGTGTTTTGGGTTTTTATCAATCGGGAACGAACGGAAGCAAATTGTGCGCAGGAGGTGTTTTGCAGCAGTTATCATCAAGAAATCAGAAATACCCTCCTTGATGCCGGGAACATATCCATAACTTCTCTGCCATGAACCATTAGGATATACTTGCTGTGGGGCTACTATCCCAACTCGCGAGTTGGATAAGAGGTAGTTTGCTAAAATCTGAATTGAAGACGCTCTGAATTCTACATCCGCATTGGTGACAATGGCAAGTTCAGTAGTACAAGCATTCATTCCAATATTAACAGCGTTTGCGTAACTTTTGTTTTCCGGTGATACAATAACTGTAACATCAGGATAATGCTCGGTAATTTGCTCTACAGTATCGTCAGGTGAGCGGTTGTCCACGACTGTAATCAGGCATTCAGGTGCTGTTTCCAGCACAGAAGCAATACACTTCAGGGTGAGAGTAGCCGTATTATATGAGATGATGATTACGGAAACGCTCATGGTTATTCAATTAAGAAGCGAATATTCCTTGAACCGAATATCTTTGTAAGATGAAGTGTTGTTTCTGGTTGCACCGGAAGGCGCGCCTGTCCGTAAAATTGCGAACGTCTTACTCCTGCCTCATTGATAGAGAACATTATCTTTGCATCTTTACCGTTGTCGGTGCATAACTGCTTAACCTTCTCAATATCTTCCCTTGAAACAGTTGCTATATCAAGAGAGAAATGATACCCTTTAGCAAGTTTAGCAGCAGCTTCCTCGATAGGCATTATTTCTTCAACAACAATTTTTACAGCATCAGCATTTAGCTCGCTCTTGCCTTTTACCATTACGACCGAATCTTCTACAAGATAGTGCCCGAACTTTTTATATGCATCACTCCAGAAAATACATTCTGCTTTGCCGGTGAAATCTTCAATCATGACAAAAGCAATTGTTTGTTCTTTTTTATCCAATCTGGTACGAACACTGGTAATTAATCCGCAACACCGTACTTGCTTGCCTATGAGCGGGGAATCAGTTTTCCCCAGATAGAACGTGCTTAAAGACCGGAGGTGAGTCTCATATTTCATAAGCGGGTGTCCGCTTATGTAGAAATTCAGTACTTCCTTTTCCTTTTCGAGCCGCTGTGCTTCTGACCATGGTGGGATTTGTTGCAGCTTTGGCTCTACTATATCAGTCTCTACTGTACCGCCGGCGAACAAACTATCTGTATCACCAAGTGATGAATTTGCATTTTTGCTGAATTCCAGGGCACTGTCTATAGCTGCAAAAAGCTGAGCTCGGTGTCCTATTTTAAGTGAATCGAATGCACCTGAAGCAATGAGAGCTTCAAGTACCCTTTTATTAATAACTTTACCATCGCATCGGGCAGCAAAATCAAAAAAGGACGAAAAGGGTTTTTCCTCCCTTGCCTTGATGATTGATTCTACTGCACTGATTCCCACACCTTTAATACCCGCCAAACCAAAGACAATATTCTTTGAGTCGGTAGCCGTGAAAGTAGCAACCGATTTATTCACATCCGGCGGAAGCAGATTGATATCAAATGATTTCGCTTCGTCAATCAAGGCAACAATTGTATCAAGGTCATTGATTTCGGCAGTCATGTTCGCTGCCAAAAATTCTGCTGTATAATGGCATTTAAGCCATGCAGTTTGAAAAGCAAGATACGCGTAAGCACACGAATGCGACTTATTGAAACCATACGAAGCAAACTTTATAAGCAATTCAAAAATCTCTTCTGCAGTTTTCTTTGGAATTTCATTGACTGCAGCTCCCTCGATAAACTGAGATTTCAGTTTCATCATTTCTACAGGATTTTTCTTACCCATTGCACGCCTGATTGAATCCGCTTGAGCTAGAGTAAATCCCGCAATATCCTGTACAAGTTGCATAACTTGCTCTTGATAAACAATGATACCATATGTTTTCTTGAGGCATCGCTCCATGATTGGATGCAAATATTCTATCGGTTTCCGTCCATGCTTACGTTCAATAAAGTCAGGGATATTTTCCATCGGACCCGGACGGTAAAGCGCATTCATTGCTATAAGGTCTTCAAGGTCTGTTGGCTTGAGCTTGATGAGTGATTCCTGCATTTTGCCGGACTCGAACTGGAAAACAGCTTGTGTTTTTCCTTTGCCGAGCATTTCATATGTTTCTTTATCTTCGAGGTCAATACCATCCAGATCAATAGTTTGTTCGTGGTTTTTTTTGATTTGGTCCAGAGTATTGTCTATAATCGAAAGTGTGCGAAGACCTAGAAAGTCCATTTTGAGAAGTCCTGCATCTTCAAGGTCTTTCATCGTGTATTGGGTAGCGAGTCCCGAATCACCCGATTTGTAAAGCGGAACATAATCGTTGATGTCACCCGGAGCAATAACCACACCTGCAGCATGGAGAGACGAATTCCTTGCCATACCTTCGAGTGTAGAAGCGTATTCTATGAGTTCTTTCAGCTTGGGGTCGGTGGATTCTTTCAACCAGCGGAGGTCAGGTAGTTCAATTGCTTCATTTATTTTTGTAACTTTACCCTGGAAAACGGGTATTTTCTCGGTGATTGAATTG
Source organism: uncultured Chitinophagaceae bacterium (assembly GCA_964527785.1). GTDB lineage: Bacteria > Bacteroidota > Ignavibacteria > Kapaibacteriales > UBA961 > JADJXV01. The sequence continues at coordinate 36,988 of CAZGNO010000017.1, read as the reverse complement.
ATAGTAGAAAGCGGCACTCCAAGCACACGTCCCACATCTTTCAAAACTGCACGACTTGAAAGTGTACCAAATGTTATGATTTGTGCAACCGATTTTTCGCCATACTTTTCCTTCACATAGTCAATGACCACATCGCGCTTGTCGTCGCTGAAGTCAATGTCAATATCAGGCATCGAAACACGGTCGGGATTAAGGAATCTCTCGAACAGTAAGTCGTATTTAATCGGATCAACGTTGATGATTCCCAAAGCGTATGCTACCACACTTCCGGCTGCCGAACCACGTCCGGGACCTACCCTCACACCTTTATTCTGTGCCTGAATAATGAAGTCCTGTACGATAAGAAAATATCCGGCATAGCCCATCCGCTTGATAACATCCAACTCAAATTTAACACGGTCAAGTAAATGTTGATCTTGCTGTTTATATCGTTTTTCCAGTCCAGCGTATGTCAATTCCTCCAGATATTCTTCCAGATTCGTAGCTTTAGATTCGGGTGGAATCGGAAAGGAGGGCATTTTAATATCAGACTGGAGGGTAATATCGCATTTCTCGGCTACTTCGAGAGTATTCTCAAATGCCTGCGGGAAGTCCTTGAAAATTTTAGACATTTCCTCAGATGACTTAAAGTACATTTCCGGCTTCCCATATCGAAGTTCGTGGATGTTAGGGGTGGATTTTGGTCCGGCATCCTTGATATGCAAGAGAACATTATGGGCAACAGCGTGCTCTTTTTTAATATAATGACAGTCATTGGAAACAATGAGTTTAATTCCAAGCTCTTCGGCAAGTCGAGGGGCTTGAGCCATGACTACATCATCACCTGGCAAACCGTGATCTTGAAGTTCAATATAGAAATCATCGCCAAAAAGGTTTTTATACCAGATTGCATTTGTTCTTGCAGTCTCATAATCTCCGGCAACGAGCGGTGCATTGATTACACCCGATAAACACGCCGAAAGTGCAATTATCCCCTCATGGTATTGCTCAAGCAAATCAGTATCAATACGCGGACGGTAATAGAACCCTTCTGTATGACCAAGAGTAGTCAATTTCATCAGATTTTTATATCCGATGTCATTCTTAGCAAGCAGAACAAGATGGAAATAATTACGTTTTTTAGTAGATGCCTTCCCTGCACTTCTCTCAAAACGGCTACCGTTTGCAATATATACTTCACAACCGAGAATTGGTTTGATACCTGCTTTTTTTGCCTTTTTGTAGAATTCAAAGCAACCAAACATTACCCCGTGATCGGTAAGAGCAATAGCTTTCTGACCGTCTTCCTTGGCAGCATAAATCAACTGCTCAGGAGTACAGGCGGCATCTAAGAGCGAATAATGGGTATGGTTATGTAAATGGACAAATTCAGGCATTGTATTTCAGTAGATTGTATTCGTGTGATAGACTTTTAAAGAGGAGCTTAGGCGGTTTTGTGGTGCAAAAATACATTAAAGTACACGTCCAAACAAAGTTTTAAGCGCAGAATTAAACACGTAGCGATTCACTTGAAGGGTAGCTGCTCTCACCATCCACACTATTGAATTGAACTGAAAATTCAATTTCCTCAGTAGGAATCGGTAATGTAATATAGAGATGTACATCCGTCAGTACTACTCTCAATATATGAATATTGACTGCAGAAACTCCTTCGAGAGTAAGCAGTAATTCATGAATTTTTAATATCGCTTCCTGACCTGATAATGTTGATTTCGTTTTCAATGAAATTGATTCGTCTTTGTTAAGCCCACGTTCAACCTCTAAACGAAGTTCTAAATGTTTTTCTTTTCTGTAATAATAGATTTTGCGAATAATGTCGCCTACCGAATGCATAGATGACCCGGCTCGTTCAGGTTGATATACACTTGCCGTTTCCCAATCATCCGGGATATTTTTATCGCCGGTCAGAATTGATTGAAAAACATTTTCAGGTGGAATCAATTCAACTTTCAGATATGCTTCTGCTATATTCCAACGGAACAGTTCATCAAATTCATGTTGGTTAGGCGAAGAATGATCATCGCCGTACCACCAGCACCAATCAGAACCTTCCGCAATTAAAATATGTTCATATGCCGCATCGTATTGTGGATGAAGGATAGCTTCGGCAATTGCTGCTCTCGCTTTGGCAAGCATTGTCCAAGCAGCATTATCTTGGTGATGTCCAATCCATATCTTGAAGTTCGCATTGATCCATGACCCTGCTCGGACTGAATCTATAGCAGGAAGGAAATCAGAGTATCGAGCCGCTTCCGAGCACGTAATCGTTTCAAATTCATTGGCGGAAAGTCGCTCATAAAGTGCTCGAAGAAAATATGTACCATTATGAAAATAATACTCCCAGCAGTTTTCTCCATCTAAGATAATCGGTACAACTGCCGAACGCAAACTCTCCTCGCCATGACGCTCTACAATAGCTGCTCGAATATCACGCAAACGACGACAAAAGTCATCTGCTGCATGATCTGCATTCCATCTGGAATATACAAATCCTACGGCATCCGATAATGTATGGTCGCGGAAGAGAAGTGTAGTTTCTCCATGCTCGGTAGTAACTTTACGCGGGAAATATTTATCCGTCCAATGATATGAATCTTTAGTACTTGCCCACAAAATATCTTCGTCTGTTGCGACCCACTTAATTTCATTTTTTGCAATTAAAGCGAGGGCAGCATTACTTACCGATCCTTCGGATGGCCATAGCCCGTTTACCTTATCTCCAAACTCTGACTGATAGTATTCTACTGCACGTCGAATCTGAATATCCGCATCTTCTGGTCTGGAAAATACAATTTCCGGCAGTACTGCATTTGGTAATGCTTCAAGCATTGAACGGTTATCAACTACAAGCGGTAAAATCGGATGATACAGAGGTGTAACACTTATTTCAATTTGTCCCTGTTTGTGCAAGTATTTCATTTCAGGAAGAATCTTTTGCATGATTTCCTTGTGGATTGCAAGCACAAGAAGTTTTTCTTTTTCAGTAAACCCATGCCCCTTTTCAAATAGTGCCTTTACCCTGCTGTCGCCACGGGAAAGTTGCCCTATCCATGTCAAATTATACCATGTTTGTATATCCCTCCAATCATCAGCCGTAAAATTTTCAATAGCAGTTTCCTGATGTTTCGAATTCTCAAACAGTTGCGCATACCTCTTGTAAGGCAGTACCATTAATTCTTGATTACAGAGAAAAAACAATTTGAGAATATCAGCTTTCTCGGATTCGGTTAGCTTTTCTGCTTTAATTTTGGTTAGGATTTGCACTCGGTCGAGTGTTCCGCTAGTGCAGTATTCCTCAATTTGCAGCATGAGTGATGGCGCGAGATTGAAGGTTTGTTTTATTTCCGGAAATTCACGCAGTATTGCCGGCAGATCATAATAATCCTTAGCACCGTGAAGGCGAACCCAAGGGAGAATAAATGTATCTTCTTTTTTGTAATACGGCTGATGTTGATGCCAGAGAATTGCGACACGAAGAGGAAGCATGAAAAATCCTAATACTTAAAAATCTCCTACAAGAAACTCAATATAATATGTGTGTTTTTGAGCCAACAACTACACCTAAATAGTAATAATTTTACTGCTCTCTTTCTTCAAACAGTGCCTCGACAAAATCTACCGGGTTAAACGGTTGCAAATCATCAATCTTCTCACCTACCCCGATATACCTCACAGGCAGTTTCAATTCATTGGTAATTGCAATGATAATTCCACCCTTTGCAGTACCGTCCAATTTTGTGAGAACCAAGCCCGTCAGTTTCGATACTTTTGAAAATTCTTTTGCTTGCTGCAGGGCATTTTGACCGGTCGTAGCATCAAGTGTAAGGAATACTTCATTTGGAGCATCTGCTTTGAGCTTACGCATCACACGACCAATCTTTTCGAGTTCAGCCATGAGGTTCGTTTTATTGTGAAGTCGTCCTGCAGTATCAATAATCACAACATCAGATTTGCGGGCAATAGCAGCTTGAAGTGTATCGTAGGCAACAGCCGCAGGGTCTGCTCCATGAGCTTGCTGAACGATTTCCACTCCTGCTCGTTCAGCCCAAATTTCGAGTTGCTCATTAGCGGCGGCACGAAACGTATCTGCTGCACCGATGATGACCTTTTTTCCGGCGTTGCGGTAATTGTGTGCTAATTTACCGATAGTTGTCGTTTTCCCTACGCCATTCACTCCCACCACCATAATTGTATGGGGCAGATTATTTTCATTCACTGCAAAAACTGCATCATCTTCCGGTGTTGGGATAGAAGTGAGAATTGTGAGTATCTCCTGCTTTATCATTTCATAAATTTCAATACTGTCTCCAAACCCGTCACGTTTAGCACGCTCCTTGACTGCATTCATTATCCGCTCGGTTGTCCCTACTCCAATATCTGATGTAAGGAGAATTTCCTCAATATCATCCAAAAGTGCAGCATCAATTTTTCTCCCGCTTCCGAGTACGCTTTTCAGACGGTTTACAAACGCATTGCGCGTTTTTTCCAACCCTTCTTTGAGTTTTGTAAACGAAACCGCCTCGAAAGCCGAGGCAACCTTCTGCTTAATTTTGTCGAATAAACCCATTTTGTATAAATTCTGATTATGATAGAACCTAATTTTAGATAGTTTTAAATATTCTTAATATGCTATGACCCGACATTACCCATTATCTTGAGGAATCTAATTCCGTAACCAACCAATGAAATTACCATTGCTGCCACTGAAATCAAAATCAAATAATCGGTAACACTTCCCCACTGCATTGCAGCTCCAAGAAGTGAGAGAGCAATGAACACAACCGATATTTTTCCTACATAATTAGACGGAAGAATAACCCCTTTCTTGCCTTTTACATACATTCCACCGGCAAATATCACTATATCTCGAATAATGACACCGCCAAAAAACCAGAGAGGAATAGTACCCTGTATAGCCAAAATTACTGCCATAGCACCAACGAAGAGCTTGTCGGCAAGGGGGTCAAAAATTTTTCCGTATTCAGATACTTGATTAAATTTACGTGCAAAATATCCATCTAAAACATCTGAAAGTGTTGCAGCAACACAGATAATTGCTACTGCTGTGGTATTATGATACCACAATGCAATTGAAACAGGAATCACCAGTACTCCCCGAATCATACTGATAATATTTGACAGTGTCCAAATCATAGAAAACTGATGTGACAGTAGATGTAAAACCCGGTTAATGTCTGTTATACTATCTGCAAAATAATGAAATATTGGGTTCAAGCATCATAATTTTATCAACCTTTATTCAAAAACAGATAAGACAATACGCTATTTCTATGCAATAGAATATTGGTTGATTTCATTGGTTTTGTTTTATTTGCCTGTCTGTGTCTTTCTCCATAATTTTGTCATTTCTTTTTTGCCGTATCAAAAAAATCATAACCGTTACATATTTTTTTAATACTTAAAGGATATAGGAATGAGTGTAATCATTCGCGAAGTTGAAATAAATGATTATGAATGTATTGCTGCTCTTTGTAACCAATTAGGATACCCGACAACTAATGAGAGTACGCTTTACCGCCTACAGGAAATTCTTAACAATACCGGTAGTAACTGTATCTATGCTGCAGTTGATGATGATAAGGTTGTCGGTTGGATTCATGGTTGTTATTCACTTCGTGTAGAATCTGACCCTTTTGTAGAAATTGGCGGTTTAATTATTGATAAAAACTACAGAAGAATGGGCATCGGAAAAGTTTTAGTTGAAAAAATAGTTGAGTGGTCAGCTTCAAAACAGTGTGCAAAAGTTAGAGTACGGAGTAATGTAGTACGCAATGAAGCTCACGAATTTTACAAAGGAATTGGTTTTTATGAAAGTAAGGAACAGAAAGTTTTTGTAAAAACACTACTATGAGTGAACACTATGAAGTTTCAATTTTTTGAAAAGAACCAATAGAACAATAACTCTTGCATAATACACCCTGTCACTTTGAATGCCATTGCAAAGTTTGTGATTGAACTCAGACAATCGTTTTCTCCGTATTTTTGCATCAAATTATTCAACACTTCTAGTTCTTATGGCTCAATTCGACCTACACACAACTGCATCAGATAGCAAAGCACGAGCAGGAACTCTTCACACCGATCACGGCTCAATCCCCACACCAATCTTCATGCCTGTCGGAACACAAGGCACAGTAAAAGCAATTCCGCAGAGAGAACTTACAGAGATTGGTGCAAAAATTATACTAGGCAACACTTATCACTTGTATCTCCGTCCTACAGAAGAAGTGCTATCAAGTTTTGGGGGCTTGCATCGCTTTATGAATTGGGATAAACCAATTCTAACCGACAGTGGCGGGTATCAGGTTTTTTCGCTCAAAGAATTACGGAAAATTAACGAAAACGGTGTTACATTTTCGTCTCATCTTGACGGTTCAAAACATACATTCACACCCGAACGGGTTATTGAAATTCAACGGTGTATCGGTTCAGACATTATTATGCCGCTCGACGAATGCGCACCCCACCCATGTGACTATCAATACGCAAAAAATTCAATGGAGCTTACCCTCCGCTGGGCTTCACGGAACAAGAGCGCGTTTGACAATTCCACTCCACGATATGGACACAATCAAATGCTGTTTGCTATCGGTCAAGGAAGTGTTTATAAAGATTTGCGAGCAGAATGTTTGGAGCAAATGACAGCAATGAATTTTGACGGGTATGCAATCGGCGGCTTGGCTGTAGGTGAATCATCGGATATAATGTACGACATCGTTGATTTTTCTACAGACAGAATGCCGAAGGAAAAACCGCGCTATTTGATGGGTGTCGGTACTCCGGAAAATATTTTGACAGCTATCGGTTTGGGAATAGATATGTTTGATTGTGTGATGCCGACCCGAAACGCACGCAACGGTACTCTCTTCACGACTCACGGGAAAATTAACATCCGAAATGCCAAGTATAAATTCGATGAAAATCCAATTGACATAAATATTGACAGTTATGCCAGCCGTGAATTCAGTTTGGGTTATTTGCGTCATTTGTTTATCTCTAAGGAAATTTTGGGCTTGCAGCTAGCCACCCAACATAACCTTGCATTTTATTTATGGCTTGTACGCACTGCCCGTGAGAAAATACTTTCGGGGGATTATCGTCAATGGTCGCGTGATTTTATGGCGATACTCTCCTCAAAGGGCGTTTGACCGCCTTTTTTTTATTGTAAATTAATTGTTTTTATAACTTTTAGGATATTATTTATGACTACTTCTCTCCTCTCTTTTGTTATTGCACAAGCTCCGGCTCCCGACCCGATTCAAAGTATGCTTACGACCATTTTGCCTTTTGCTGCAATCATCCTCATTTTTTACTTTATGATGATACGCCCTCAGCAAAAGCGTCAGAAAGAGTTAAAAACGATGCTGGAAGCAATGAAAAAAGGAGATAAAGTTGTTACATCTTCCGGTATTCATGGTACTATTACAAATATTGAAGATGGTATTGTTACTGTACAAATTGCTGATAATACCCACGTTCGCTTTGAAAAGGTAGCTATCAGCACCGTTCTAACTAAATAATTATGGAAGTACGATTCAATTCAATCGAAGAAGCTGTAGCCGACCTCGCTGCCGGAAAACTGCTTATCGTTGTAGATGACGAAGACCGTGAAAATGAAGGCGATGTAGTTTGCGCTGCTGAACTCTGTACGCCCGAAATGATTAATTTTATGGCAATGGAGGCACGAGGGCTCATCTGTGTTCCGATGCCCCAAAGTCGTGCCCTTGAACTAGGGCTGGATGCGATGGTTCCATCCAACACTTCAATTCATCGAACCGGCTTTACTGTTTCGGTGGATTACCTTCACGGAACTACTACCGGAATCTCTTCTTCCGACCGAGCAGCAACTGTCAGGGCATTAGTAGATCATTCCACAAAACCTCATGACCTCGGTCGTCCTGGACATATATTCCCATTGATTGCTGTAGAAGAAGGTGTCCTAAGACGAGCAGGACATACAGAAGCAATGGTAGATTTGCTTCGCCTCGCAAAATTAAATCCTGTGGGTGTGATATGTGAAATACTCAATGCTGACGGCACAATGGCACGCCAAAAAGAACTCATGACGTTTGCTAAAAAGCATGGCTTGAAAATTATTACAGTCAAAGACTTAATTGCTTATCGTTTTAGGCAGAGCAAATTAGTAAATTGCGTAGCAGAGGCAAAACTCCCAACCGAATTCGGTGATTTTACTCTCAAAGTATATCAAAACACAGTTGACGGTAAGGAGCATGTTGCGCTTGTAAAAGGAGAATGGAACATTGGCGAGTCGGTGCTTGTCCGTGTTCATTCAGAATGTTTAACGGGTGATGTATTCGGCTCGAAACGATGCGACTGTGGCAGCCAACTTCATGCAGCAATGCAAGCTATCTCGAGTGAAGGGCGCGGAGTGCTGCTCTATATGCGTCAGGAAGGACGCGGTATAGGGCTTGTGAATAAAGTGAAGGCATACTCATTACAAGAACAGGGTCTCGACACTGTTGAAGCTAACTTACACCTCGGCTTCAAGCCCGATCCTCGTGATTATGGTATAGGTGCGCAAATCTTAGTAGATTTAGGGGTATGTAAGATGCGTCTACTCACTAATAACCCGACGAAACGTGTTGGATTGGAAAGTTACGGCTTGGAAGTAACCGACAGAGTGCCGATTGTAATTGAACCAAATGAAATCAATCAAGAATATATGAATACAAAAAAGACAAAGATGGGACATTTACTTGACCATCTGTAATTTATTTGGATATTATATCTTAAAATCTTATTTTGCAATTAGTAAGCAAGTAAACTCTCGCCTGATTGTACAAAATATTCCCGCGAATAAACAAAGCCGTTATCCCAATGGCTTTGTTTTTTTATTGTCTGAATTTGAAATGATCTGAAATTATTTATTATAAAGGAAAAAAATATGATAGCACCAATATATATGACACGAGTTGGTCTGAGTAAATTTGAAGAAGAACTGCGCATTCTTAAATCCAAGGGGCGGATTGAAATGGCTGAAAAGATTGCCTATGCTCGTTCACATGGTGACTTATCCGAGAATGCAGATTATGATGCAGCAAAACACGAACAAGAACTCTTGGAGATGCGTATTTCTAAGATTGAATCAATCCTTTCAAAAGTTCAAGTAATTGACCCGAACGACTTCCCGAACGACAAAGTCTATATTCTTTCACTGGTCAAAATGAAAAATAAAAAAACTGATGTAATCGTTGAGTATTCATTGGTAAGCGCCGAAGAAGCCGATTACCGCACCAATAGAATTGCAGTTACATCCCCACTAGGCAAAGCAATGCTTGGAAAAGTAGTTGGTGATACAGTCACTACACACGTTCCGGCAGGTGTTATTGAGTATGAAGTTTTAGAAATCGGAAAATATCATGGCTAATCATTAAACCTATTCATCATTCGATGTCTCATAGTATTTGAAGTAAACAGCAATGTATGGCTGTTTTTAATCAAAGGAGATTTACAATGATGTACAGTATGGCACTTGCATTGAATACAGACCAAGAAATAATCAAGGAATATTGTTCAGGCGACTCTAATCGTGCAGCAACCTTATTCGTGAGAAAGCATCAAAAATTTGTGTATTCAGCTGCTCTACGCTACTTGCGTTCGCATGATGATGCAGATGATGCAGCCCAAGAGGTTTTTATTCGAGCTCTGAAAAATTTGAGCAATTTTCGCGGCGAAAGCAGTGTCCAGACATGGCTGTACCGAATTACGCTTAATGTATGTACAAGTATTTCACGAAAAAGAAAATTTGTTTCGTTTTTCACACGTGATGACGGAACAGAAATCGAACTTGAGTCTGACAGTGCAAATCCTCAGCAACAATTTGAAAACAAAGATTTCGAGAAGCATTTTGAAGCAATGCTTCGCCAATTACCCGAAAAGCAGCGCGAAACTTTCGCACTTCGATATTTCGACGAGTTATCCTACGAAGAAATTTCAAAAATGCTGGGAACAAGCGTAGGCGGATTGAAAGCAAACTATTTCCAAGCTGTACAGAAGCTGGCAAAACTTCTTAAAAACAGTGAATTTATGCAAAAATGGGAGCGAATATGAACCCGTCACTAACCCGTAAGCAACTTGAAGAGATGTTGCCCGACTATGCTTTCGGACGACTTGGAGCAGAAGACTCTCTTCAATTTGAACAATCAATTGAAGCGTATCCTGACCTTACACAAGAGCTTCGGGATATTCAAGGTGTATTTTCAAAAGTTGAAAAGATGGATTTCAATTCTATCTTGGAAAATCGTACTAGGAATATATCGGTTCGCGTTCAGCAGCGGATGGCATCCAAAAACTCACAAAACAATTCTTTCAGCCGACTTTTCCGTTTTGTAATTCCTACAGCAGCACTGGCAGCTATGGCTTACTTTGTTTTTACATCAAACAGTTCATTTTTCAACTCAAGTAAAAACAACATCAATGTTGTTTCAAGCGAGCATCATGTAGAAGTTGTCCTCTCATCAGATGCTGTAAGTTTACTGAGCGGTGATGTTAGTCCGAGTGCTGTACTAGCCGAAGCAAGAACACATCAAAACAACAGTGAAATTAATATTACCTTGCAAGATAATATCGCACTGGACGAACTGATTGCAGATAATATTCTTCCTACATCTGAGGAATTCCTTACTTCTGAGCCAACAGAGCAAGAAGAGCTTTGGAATAATTTAACTGATAATGAAATTCAAGAAATTTTGAAAGATTTAAACTATGAAAACCCCTCGATACTTTAATTTAGCCGTGTTTGCACTACTGATTGGTTTGGTAGTGCCATTCTCAGGCAAATCACAAGGTATGGGTTTAGAAGACCGACCCAAAGCAAAAGAACGTATAGAACAGCTCAAGAAAATCCGCTTGATTGATATACTTGAATTAGATGAAACAGGTGCTGAAAAATTCTTTGCACGATACAATCAATACCAGAAGAAAGTGGAAGAAGCCAGAGCAAATCTTCATGATGCCGTTGAGGATCTTGAGCGAAACGTCCAATCAAAATCAGGTAAAGAATATTCCCGTAAAGCTGACATCGTTATTGAGAAGCAGACTGCTTTGGCAAATGCAATTGCTGAAAAACTCCGTGCAATGAAAACCATCCTTACTGAAGAGCAATATGGAAAGTTTATAGTATTCGAGAATAATTTTGCTGCTCAACTTCAAAAAATGCTCATGGAACGAAAACAAAGGAAATATGACATGGATAAGTAAATCAATACATCTGTTTTATACCACAAAAGGCACAAAAGTACACAAAAGAATTCCGGTACTTTTGTGCCTTTTATGGTAAAATCTTATGTTGAGGATAATGGCTATGGTGCATACACGAGTCCATTTTTGTAATTTTGTACTATTACAGTATAAAAATTACATACACACTCTTAGGACTTCCCTCTTGAAGCCGAACTACCTGAATGATCAACGCGCAAAACTCATAGACAACCTCCGCGAGCGCGGTATTAAAGACGAAGCAGTCCTCCAAGTAATGGCATCTCTACCTCGTGAGAAATTCGTCCACCCAGCATTTATTCAACGTGCATACGAAGACTCTGCTCTGCCGCTTGTCCAACAGCAAACTATTTCACAGCCGTATACAGTTGCATATATGACTTCACTTTTGAATATCAAGCCAAACGATAAAATTCTTGAAATCGGTACAGGTAGCGGTTATCAAGCTGCGGTCCTTGCTAAACTAGGAGCAAAGGTGTATTCTATCGAACGTGAATTTGAATTGCACCGCCAAGCTGCAAAAACATTACAAGACCTCGGCTTGCAGGTTCAAACAAGATTCGGTGACGGAACTATCGGATGGAGCGAGTATGCACCCTATCAGGGCATTATTGTGACAGCAGGCGCACCCGATATTCCCCGTTCACTTTTGATGCAGCTTGCCATCGGCGGTAAATTAGTCATTCCTTCCGGAGATAGAAATTCACAGATATTATATATGATTACCCGGCAAAGTGAAAATGATTTTGATTCTGTACAGCTTGAAGAATTTAAGTTTGTTCCTCTTATCGGACGTGAGGGGTGGCAGGAGGCAAAGTGAAGAAGCCGTATGCCATTGCAATCGTTGGTGCTACCTGTTCGGGTAAGACTCAAACATCAATTGAGCTTTCCCGATTGTTAGATGTAGAAATTATTTCCGCAGACTCTCGTCAGCTATACCGTTATCTGACAATCGGTACAGCCAAACCTACACACGAAGAACTCAGTACGTGCACACATCATTTTATAGATATTCTCAACCCCGACGAACCTTATAGTGCGGGTACATTCGCAAATGACGCTCTTATTACAGTAAACGACATTACCAATCGGGGAAAAATTCCTCTTATCGTCGGTGGTAGCGGGTTGTACGTTTCAGCATTGTGTGAAGGGATTTTCAGCGAAGAAATTGATGATAGCGGTTTGATTCATAGAGCCAAATTAGAAGAACGCCTTGCTATTGAAGGGAAGTATAAGCTCTATGAAGAATTAGCAAAAATTGACCCCATTTCGGCACAGAAATACACCGATCTCAATCCTCGAAGAATTATTCGTGCATTAGAATATTACTATACTACAGGCACTCCGCTTTCGGCAGCCCACAAGAATAATACAAAAAGTGACATTCCTTTTACAACTCTTTTTTTCGGTATCGAAATTGACCGCCGTTCACTTTATGAAAAAATCAACAAGAGATGTATTGAAATGTGGAGTAATGGACTTATCGAAGAAACTGAGAAGGTACTTTCGATGGGATATTCTCACGAATTAAACTCATTAAATACTGTCGGTTATAAAGAAACAATCAAATTTCTCAAGGGTGAATTTACAAAAGAACAAGCTCTAGAGAAGATGCAACAATCTACACGTAATTATGCCAAACGTCAATTGACATGGTTTCGCAAGCGAGAGAATATTACATGGCTTTCCGGGTCTCCTTTAGAGATTTCACAAGTGATATATTCTCGATACTCTACAATTGTGTAGCGTTTACTGCTAACAGCCATCTACAACAGCAAAGCCCGACGATTTAGTTAATCGTCGGGCTTTGTTACTAAAACAGTGAAACTTCTTATTTTGTTCTCATGAACTGAACTCGCCGATTACGTTGGCGATTTTCCGGAGTAGTATTCGGTACAAGTGGTTCGTCAGGTCCTGCACCGCGAGTAGTCATACGGCTTTCATTGATTCCTTTAGCTACGAACCATGCTTTAACTGCATTAGCACGTCCGGAAGAAAGACGCATATTCATGTCTCTCGCACCAACATCATCTGTATGTCCTGAAATTTCAAATGAAATGTCGTTAAGTGCTTGAAATGCTTTGAGTGCGAATCCAAGAATACGTTCTGATCTTGGGATAATCGTTGAATCACCTGTATTAAATTCAATTGCTCTGAGGGCAATTTTACTTCCGGGACCGACACTCAAAATATCATCATCAGGGTCGAGTGGGTTTCCGCCCATGCGCACTTCAACTCCATCGTTTACCCCACCATCATCAGTATCGGCTAGCATAGGATTAGTTTTATAGTTATGTACTTCTTCCCCGTCCAATAATCCGTCATTGTCGCTGTCGGGATTCGTAGGGTCTGATCCATACGTAACTTCATCTACATCACTTAGCCCGTCACCGTCAGAGTCTTTAGCAATTGTCAGCACTCTGTACATAACGGCAAGACGAGCTTGCCAATAAGCATCATTTACACCATCATAAATTGGGTTGAAATCATCGGAAGTGCTGAGATGAGAATGAACTCCTAAATCGAACACCCAATTTGTCGGTACATTATTTTCATCTTTCAAAAAAAATGTAATACCTCCTCCAACGGGAATTGCCAATGTTGCCCCGCTCAACTTAGCTTGAAGATCAAAATTATAAGGGGTTGATGTATTATCAAAAATTGTTGCCCCTACTCCTGCAGAAATATAGGGCATCCACCCGGTTGAGGGAAATGGATAATATCTCAATCGCAGATCAGGAGAGATATATGTGGTTTTATATTGAGAATACCCCCCTAATTCCGATGTTCCATTAGCTGCATAATGGAAACTAAATTCCGGACTCAAACCCGGACCAAGTCCATTATGAAATAAAGAAACAAATCCAAATCCTATTCCAATACTTCTATCTTTATCGAGAGACTCGTTTGCCCCACGCGTTAACCCCAAACCAACCCCTATGTTAAGGGTTTTTCCCGATTGACCTAAAAGCGTCCCCAAGCTTAATACAAGCACAAGAGCGCAAACCGTTAGTGTACGTTTCATATATGCACCTTATAAATTATATAAAAAAATAGAACTCCCTCTACTTTAGCAAATATACAACTTATACCGTATAAGCTCCAAACCGTAAGAAATAGTTTTGAGGGTACGGAAGAATATGTTTTTTGGATTTTATTAAGGTGAGTTGAGAGGTGTTATATAACTGTAAGTAACAAAATATTATCTTTTTACTCGATTTTTAACCGGTCCGTTTTCAAGATTTAAAACGCCCCTGGGGCATACCGACGAGCATACACCACAGCCCACACACGACGCACGGACTATATTCTCCCCGCGTTGCGCATACGAACGAACATCAATGCCCATTTCGCAATATGTTGAGCAATTACCACACGATATGCATTGGCTGCCATTGGTCGTTATTCTAAAGCGTGAGAAGTATTTTTGAAATATCCCTAGTATTGCAGCTTGAGGACACCCAAACCGACACCACACTCTCGAACCCATAATCGGATAAAACCCAACTCCAACCACTCCTGAGAATGCAGCACCGATCAAAAATCCATATGTTCTCGAAAATCCGTTAGAAAGTGAACCGAGAAGTTCACCATGATAATATGAATTTGCCCACAAGAGCCCTGTGGTGATTGTAATAAATACCAAAACCGAGTGTACCATCCATCTCTCAATTTTCCATGCTTTGAGCGACTTATCTGAGTTTTGGCGATATGGATCACCTACTGTTTCAGCCAGACCGCCACACCCGCAGACAAATGAACAGTACCATCGTTTCCCAAAGAAATACGTGAAAATAGGTACGCCTATTACTGACATCACAATTCCCCAAAACACCATGAATTGCGGCAACGCACCCGGCTTAGACATCAACCAATAAATATCATTTGGGAAAAGGACGCTTGTTTTCAGGGGCCAGAAATAGCTAAAGTAATATTCAGGTTGGTGAAGAGCTTCGAGAAAATGTGGGATAAGATATGCAAATACAAGCTGGAAAAACATTACTGAGAGTGTACGAATAATCTGATAGCGACTGTGACGATACTTGAATATCATTTTTAAGCCCATCACCAAAATTGCAAGAGTATATAATGTTCCATAGAGGAACCATTGGTTTGCCGGTTTACCGATTATTGAATAGCTGATTGGGTCGGTAGTTTTGATAAGATGAACCAGATATTCCGGATACCAATAGAGTATTACATAGAATGTAGTAAGGAAAACCCCTGTTATCCACGCAATTGCTCCACGATTAGATGCAGAACGAAAAAAAACACCCGTGTTTTTTATACCGGGCAGTCCCTCGTTTCGACTTGGGAAAATAAACATCACTGCGCCGATTGTTGTTATTCCCAGACTTACAATTGAGTAGATAAGTCCATACTGCTCAAATACTCCCGTCGCTCCTATCAGAAAGATCAGAAGACCGACAGCAAACAATGCAAGTCCTCCCTTTTTGAGCAGAGAATTACTTATCGAATGAGATTCTTGTGGAATATCAATTTGAATAAGATTCATGAACTGTCTCCAAATTAAACCAATAATGAAGAATTATGAATTTATAAAGAGGATGGAACACTTGATAAGAATTTCTTGTACCCGAACAGCCCTCTTTCCTTGCCAATAGTAAGCGTTCTTTCGTTTTTATTATTATACAGTGTTATTATCTCCGTTTCGAACCGCTTGAAAAACTCAGGATCAAAATTTGCCTCAGAAAGATGTTCCAAAACATATTCTATTGAGCGTTTTTCAGCAATCCATTGCTCGCAAGTCTTATGACGATACCGAACACCAAGGTTGTTGAACCCTATTACTTGTAAATTGTTATAGACAATTCTAATAGAACGGCGATGGTCAGGGTGTTCCCAAAATAATGATTTCTCCCCGGCAGTATTTAGATTTACCTGTCCGTATGTGTGATATTCAATATCAAAGAATTTAGCAGAATTAAACAAAATTCCGCGATTATACTCTGTTCGCTCTCCGCAAATTGTTTCAGCAATCGTTTCTCCGTGCATTTCTCCTGTGTACCATAGCTGTTCCACTTGGCTTCGTCCACCATCTAATGTAGAAATTTCTGCGCAATCACCAATGGCATAGACATCATTAATTTGTGTTTCCAGATAAGGATTTACCAATATACCTCTTTTTGCAGGAATTGATGATTGAAGTGCGAGATCAATATTAGGATGTACTCCGGCTGTAAGAGCTACAAATTGAGCAGGAATTTCATCCCCCTTGCTTGTTATCACACTGCTCACACGTCCGCTTGAGTCTGAGATAATTTCTTTTAATTCTGTTTCAAGGCGCAGGTCAATTCCTTGATGGCGAATATGACGATTAATCATGGCTGATTCTTCGGCAGGGAGTACATTATTCCAATAGCCGGATTCTCGTACAAGCATCGTAACAGGGATATTTCGTGAATGGAGCATTTCGGCTACTTCAATTCCGATTAACCCTCCTCCAACGACTATTGCACGAGAAACGCTGCGAGTATTACGCTCCATGAGGTCTAGATCCTGTTTGGAATAGAGTCCCTGTACTCCCGTCAAATCTTGCCCTTTCCAACCAAACTTATTTGTTTGCGAGCCGGTAGCCAGTATCAGTTTATCATAGCCGAGTACATTCCCCGATTGTAAATGAACCTTCTTTTCTGCATGATTAACCCTAAGCGCATAGTCTTGCACTATGTCTATGCGATTTTTTTTCCAAAACCAATTTTCATACGGTTGCGTATGTTCAAACTTCAAATGCCCCATATAGACATACATCAAAGCCGGACGAGAATAGAAATATTCCGACTCCCCAGAAACAACTGTAATCGAGTGATTGCTTTTCTTACGAATATGCCGTGCTGCAGTTATTCCTGCAATGCCGTTTCCAATGATAACAATATTCATGACACTCCATTATGAGACATCAACAGACAGTCTAGAAAACTTTAACTTTAACTTTCATTGTAGTATTTAAGTGAAGCCACATACGAACATCAGCAGCGGGTTCGCGATACTCGCCATTAATTGCAGAACGGCTGAACTACAACCTTTGCCGGTTTTTGAGCAGCTTCATTAGAAGTCCAGTCGTAATCAAAAAAATCAATTGTAATATCAGATTTATTTGCTTTTACAAATTCTGCATCAACCGGTTTAATATACGAAATCATCAATTCCAACAATCGTTTTTTTCCTCCGCCTATATCGAAGTCCTTATGATACCAGTCCATAATTTTAGACAACCGTAATGTTTTTGTTTCTCTGTCAAGTCGCGCTCCTAATGGTGATGTCATATATTCCCTCATATTTGCTTCAAGCTGCTTTCGGGCAGTTGCAGGGCAAAATGCCCTGTTGTTCAGTTTTGGGCAGCCAAGCGCACCGCATACTATTCCGAAATGCACCAAATATGTAGGAAAGTTGGCTCGAATAACTTCATCTTCGATTTGATTGAGAGTGAGTTGCATTTTTGCAACAGTGAATTTATCCATATCGAAAAATCCCTTTTTTTTGAGAGGCGACGGAAGTGAACCATACCCTACCATATTAGCTATCACACAAGCATTATATGTATTTAGCCAGAATGCAAGCTGCTCGTCCTTAGACCATCGTTCAGGTATCGCCTCAGAAATCTGATACAGATATTCTTGAAAAAGAGGCGTATTGAATCCTTGATAATACACTTTGCCGTCCTTCACATTCTTTTGCAGCAGTGAATCAAAAACTATATGTGAGAAGTTATACGCTGCATACGATTTTACTCCGCCTAAGAACATCAAACAGATGATGATTATCCCGAATATTACTTTACTTCTTACTTTATTTTTAGATACCATCTTTGTTTTTCTTTCATTATTACTGAACATATATTTATTCCTGTTTGACTGATAAACAGTGAAAATCATTCTTACATTATACACAAACAGCAATATATTAAATTATCGTCGGACTAATTGCATACATTTTGGATATGGATTGCTTTTCAGAGCAATAAAGGGTATTTTTGAATAATAATTTCAGTTGTTTTTATTCAACACTTCAGAGGTATCCCTATGAGTCGTTTCTACTCTCTATTTTGTACTGTAGTTTTGGTGTTGGTATCTTCTATATCTGCGCAAGTTAAGCAAATCGCCCCCCATGCTGCTGTAAGCAATTGTGCAGAGTTTTTAGAAATTGATTCAGAATCCTATACAAATACAACGATGCCCAAAGCACGCCAGGTTCAGTATTCATCGGCTTCCTTCCTCCCCATGATTCGCCCTCTGAATTCATTGACCCTTAATAATTTTCCGGTTTCGCTTACGGAATCACGTACTGTAGTTCTGCGGCGAGTACGCACTGCCGCTGACGCAAATACAATTCTACTCGCATCAGGGGTAAATGGCGATACTCCGTTCAAGCTGCCCGAGGTTATTATCTTTAAAGGGGCTATTAGTGGTGAGCCGAATTCTAAGGTTACACTCTGCACTGTAAAAGATGAAATTATATGCTCAATTCATCGGGAGGACGGTTCATCCTATACACTGGCACATTCCTCCGAACAGAACTCATCCACTCATTATCTTGTTTCAGACAAGGTAATTCATCAAAAAAATGATATGCTTCACTGCATGAGTGAAGAAGCGTATTTGGATATGAAGAAAAATCTTACTGTCCCTCAGTCAGCTTTAGATACCAAATCAACAAAAATTCTATCTGATAATCTTCTTGAAGTAAGAGTTGCAGTAGAGTGTGATAATAAATTCTATAAGGATTTTAACGATTCGAGTAAGGCGGCAGCGTATGCAATTGCACTTATTTCACTGGCGAGCATTACATACGAAGATGAAATTCACACTGTTCTTACTATTCCCTGGTTAAAAATATGGACAACACCCGACCCCTATAATGTAAATGGTGACGGTTATGCTCTAGTCTGGAAAGCACAAGCATATTGGAAACAAAATCTTCAAGATGTTGATAGGGATTTAGTACATACCTTCACTTCCGGTGGAGGTGGTGGGATTGCATTGCAATATCCTTTGTCGAACGGAGGAGGAGGAACTACTATTTGCAATCATAATGATGGATTCGGTTCATCATCACCCTTTACTCACCACACGTATCCTACATTCGATTTCACATATGGAGTCTATATCACTGCCCATGAAATTGGTCATAATTTTGGAGCTGTCCATTCGCACAGCTGCTATTGGAATCCACCGTTCGACACCTGTATAGTATCTGAAGGTATTTCAGGTAAGTGTTTCCCCGACACTCTCAAAGAACGACCAAACCCGGGCTCGATTATGAGTTATTGTCCAAGCATCAATTTAGCTCAAAACCCTAGTGACTTTAGCTATTACCGTGTAAATATGACCTTTCTCCCTCCAATTGCTACCTATATGAGAGAGCAAGTCGAATCGTTACCTTGCATTACCTCAGCGACAAAACCTGTAGTGGTGCTTAGCTATCCGCGTGGCTCGGAGCCAATTGAAACTTCTACTATTACCATTCGCTGGCAATCCGCTCATGTACAGAATATAATGCTGGAGTATTCTCCCGATGCCGGAGTAACATGGGTACAAATTGCTGCCAGTATACCAGCAGTTGATGGGGAATTCAGATGGAATTTGCCGATAATCAATACCACTCAAATGATAATCCGTATTTCGGATGTATTGGATGAAACAGTCAGTGCAGGAAGCATACTCCCTTTCAAGGCGGTGAATACAACCGGGGTTTCCGAAGAGCGTGTAACCAATGCACTCGAACTTCACCCTTCTATTACCGACGGTGAACTTATACTGGAAGGTGACCTCACTGTCAATACCCAACATCTGTCTGTAGTTCTTTATTCCTTGCACGGGAAGGAAGTCCACAAATGGAACATACCAGTTTCTGCCGGACATTTTGTACATAAATTCGATGTGAGTGATGTTCCGCCGGGTGTGTATTCTATTCAAGTTCGCAGCACCGGTGTTCAATACAGTAAAACACTGATACGTCGCTAGATTTTCTGAAAAATCAAAATACACTCCATTTCAAACAGAAACAGCCCGAGATTACTAATCGCGGGCTGTTTCTGTTTAGATGTAATACGGACTATTAATTAACAAGTCATATATTTTCATACCGTTACTACTTTTTCCGTAGGGTAGTGTTTGCAAACACTACCCTACGGAAAAAGATCTTCATAGAACACCATAATTCAAAATTCTAATTTGTATAAATAAATTAGCTCGCTCCTTTATTCGTTATATTTGCATAAAACATCAAGCATAATCCCTGCTCCATCAATTCCATAACTATGAGCGACGAATCGAACGAACTGAATCCGAACTTCATATTGCCTTCAATAGAATTAGCAGCTAAGGTTGCTAATTTACCCACCAAACCCGGAATTTACCAATTCAAGAACGAGAACGGGGTCATCATTTATGTAGGGAAGGCAAAATCTCTACGGAGTCGTGTTCGGTCTTACTTTCAAAATAGACCGATGGATGCCAAAACCAAAGCATTAATCAACAAAATTATTGATGTTGAAGTAATTGTAACCGATTCGGAGGTAGAGGCACTTCTACTTGAAAATAACCTCATCAAGCAACTAAAACCGCGCTATAATATTCTTCTGAAAGATGACCGCAGCTACCCATATATCCGCATCACCAACGAGGAATATCCGCGACTCTTCTCTACACGTACCGTAATTCGTGATGGAAGTAAATACTTCGGTCCCTATACAGACGGTCGTTATCTCTACTACCTTCTGAAAACCCTACGGTCTATTTTTCCACTCAGAAGTTGTGAATTACCTCTAAGCGATACGCTCATTGCAGAGAAAAAATTCAAAGTGTGCTTGGATTATCATATCAAGCGATGTGAAGGACCATGTGAGGGTTTCGTAAGCCGAGTTCATTATAATGAATACATTGCCCAGTCAATTAAGATTCTGAACGGACGGACACGCGAGGTGGAGACCATGCTCGAAACAAAGATGGAAGAACTGGCTGAAAATTTGAGATTTGAAGAAGCAGCTGCTTTAAGAAATCGCCTCCAGCTTTTGAGAGACTACGAATCCAAACAAAAGGTAATGACGACCGATTTAGTAGACCGTGATGTGTTCGCACTTTCAAGAGATGACGATGATGCCTGTGCAGTCATATTTGCAATCCGTAGCGGAAAAATGGTAGGCAAGCGGCATTTCTACGTTTCTAATTCCATTGCACAAAATGATGAACATATCATCCAACATATCGTTGAGAAATGGTACATGGAAACAGACTTTGTACCTCCCGAAATTGTACTTTCTCACGAACCGGAAGACCCTGATTTTTTGAGAGACATCCTAGTTAAAAAACGTGGAAGCTCCCTTGATATCACCGTTCCCAAAGTCGGAGATAAGAAGAAATTGATTGCAATGGCAATAACCAACGCTGATTTTCTCATTAGGGAATTGCATTTGCAACAAGCAGCACGAGAGAATGCCCTGCCGCGCGGAATCGCTTCATTACAAAGAGATTTACGTTTGGACAAACCACCACGCAGGATTGAATGTTTTGATAATTCCCATTTTCAGGGTTCAGAATATGTATCTTCGATGGTGGTATTCTCTGATGGTCGTCCGAAGAAGTCTGATTATCGTAAATATAAAATTCATGTGGACGGTAATGATGATTTTGCAGCAATGCAGGAAGTTGTGTCGAGGCGATATACCCGTGTATTGGAAGAAAAAACCGACCTGCCTGATTTAATCATGATAGACGGCGGCAAGGGACAGCTTTCTGCAGCGTGCGCTGTTTTGGATTCGCTCGGGCTGATGGGAAAAATTCCTGTGATAGGATTGGCAAAACGTTTGGAGGAGATATTTTTGCCGAATCAATCGGATGCTTTGCTTTTGCCGAAGACTTCGACCAGTCTACGACTTCTTCAATCAATTCGAGATGAAGCACACCGCTTTGCAATTACCTATCACCGGCTTTTGCGTGACAAACGGACATTTCAAACTGTGCTGACAGAAATTGCAGGCGTTGGAGAAAAAACGGCACAAAAACTACTGATTACCTTCGGGTCGGTCGAGAACATTCGCAATACTCCCGAAACTGAACTAGCAACAGTTGCCGGAGCAAAGGCAGCACGGGTTATTAAACGATATTTTGAAACTGTTGCTGAAACTGATGAATAACCCCTATTACTCATTCACAATAAACGACAGTGTTTTTACCTTTGCACCTGTAGTATAACGCGCCAAATATATCCCTGAAGCCCAACCCTGAGTGGAAACTACCATTGAACTTCCGGCATTCCGTTCACTCACGAACATTTTCTGTCCAAGTTGATTAATGATAGAAATTGATGAAATTAGATTCAAAACCTCAAAGCGAACATACCCACTACCTGAGAATAGTTTGGCTGTTTCTGTTTCATCTTCAGTGTTTTCTTTCACAGCTACCGATTCATCACGGAATGAATACCAATGATTTGTAGAAACTCTCAGACTGTCCATACCAGTCCCGGCATATGCAATATTCCCGATAACTGCACTGACAGCCGCAAATGTTCCGTTTATATCCGGGAATGGAGGTACTGTACTGCTCCATATATCTGTTGTTGGATTGTAAGCATAAAAATCACGATAGAATGTTCCAGTAGATACTTCGTCAAATCCTCCACCGATAATTCCAATATTATTAATTGCAAAACCAATTGAACCTACCCGACCTACAGCTGGCAAACTCGCCTTTTGTGTCCAAGTATCTGTTACAGGATTATATTCATAATTTGAATTAAGAACTTTACTTCCCACCCTATCATGTCCCGTACAAAGATACGCCTTATCATTAATCGTAAAGAATGCCGGGTGATGGTGAGCTGGACCACCGAAATCTTTAACTCGTTTCCATGTGTTCGTTGATGGAATATATTTATAGAAATCCTTGTAGTCTCCAGAATTACCATCTCCACAACCGACATATCCTTCATTGTTTAGGGTAAAGAATGCCGGGTGTGCTCGTCCTTCCCCTGGAAAATCTGCTTTCTTTAACCATGAATCGTCATCGGGTGTGTATTCCCATAAATCCGTTAATGTACTTGTTTGATCAACTCCTACTGTTATATATCCCTTCCCGTTTATAACAAATGTCGCTGCATACGACCTTGCAGTTCCGGGAAAGTCCCGCAATTGAAGCCATCTATTTTCGAGTGGAATATACTTCCACATATCACGGTACTGTTCAGATTCATCTGTATTTGTACCGCAAAGCATATAGATATTATCACCAATTGCAAATACAGATGAGTGATGTCTGCCGGGAGCAGGAACTGTTTCAGTAGCAGTCCATACATATTGGGCATTTGCCTCGTGAACACAAGCTAATGACAGTATAAAGCAAGTAAAGATTATCGAAAATATTTTCATAGGTAAAGTAGAATTGAGAGTGTGTAATTTTATTTATTTATAATAAGTTGCTGATTTTGACTAATAAAGCCGGCTGACATCTTTACCCAATAAATGCCGGAAGTTGGAAATTGAGACACATCAACGGTAATACTACCCGATACATTTTCATAACACTTCAACTGTTTTCCGGTTACATCAAATATCTCAATCGTCGGGTTATCCTTTAATATTTCGGGAATCGTAATTGTACAGTTTCCTGACGTCGGGTTTGGATAGACAAACGATGTTGGCAGAGCTTTACTTTCCTCTACGCTTAATGAACTCGTGTTTTCATGCGCTCCAATATCAATTGCACCTTTAGTAATGCGAAAAGTCAGGTTAGCAGGATGACGATATTCATTTGTAGGGATAAGTGAAAAATCATTTACTTTTTTTACAATACCTTCACCACGATTAACTGCCGGAGAAGTTTGAAGCAAACTGTAATTATACGTTTTGCTGTCTACAAAATTTGCAGCGGCAATTGTCCCGTTCCAATTATGTGATGTATCAAGTACAATTGGTGAGCCAAGAATAACAGTACCAGTTCCGGCAAATATATTATTATGTGCATAACATTCAGCAGTCCCATCTTTTACCGTGAGGAAGCTGCCCGCTCCTCGCTCATTGACGATTGTATTATTCACAATATACAATTGATGTGACGTTGGGTTGGTAAGTCCTTCCTGCCCGTAACCAATTATATTTGAATTCTCACTTTCAATGCCCTGCTGTATTTCGTTCCCCATAATTACTGCAAGTCCGCCGTTAGGCAAATCAATTTCACGGCTTGCCGTTCCATCTGTCTCATTCGAGATTCGGTTGTAGAGGATGTAGTTCGTATGGGCGCGGCTTTTCAGTTCATGCCCTATCTTTGCATGATGCGAATAATTATACTGAAATGTCAAGCTCCGTACATGATTAATGTACAGGTTGTGGCTTAGCCCATCTCCTTTGCCATTATGAGAAAACTCACAATATTCGATTACAATATCACTTGACTGGTTATCACCAGCCAAAATACCATCCTCATTATCGTGGAAGTAGCAGCCGTGTACAGTCAGATTTGCTGCTTCGAGCCGTATCCCTGCACCGTTTCCGTCAGGCACAGTACATTCCGAGAACTCAATGAAGGCAACACGCGTGTTTTCACCGCCAATCACCCAAATTGCTTTCTTGCCCCAGCTTTGCCCTTCCGATTTCAGATGTGCCATTCCACCCACACCTTGTAAAAGCAGATTACTTGCTGTCCAATGAGCAACATCAGCAGTGTATATCCCGGCATCAATACTTACCGTATCGTTACTTTTAACCAGTGATGACACTTGGCTCGGCTTTGTGTATTGACGCGATGCCCCTACCTGCCATACTGTTGCTTTCATAGTTGAGAAGCACAGAGTAAATCCAAAAATCAGTATTAAAAATTTCATTTGGTTAAGAATATAGATTTCTATAACTAATTAATAAAAGCTACAACAACTTCAGGTTTCACGATAACTTTTGCACTTTTCATCAATGAAATTTATTGCTGCGGAAAATATTTCAATCCCATGTCCAACACTCTTAAATACTTTGACTTCTTTCAAAGAACTTATATGTTTCTTTGCATTTTCAATCGAAACTTGATATGGAAACAGCATATCGCTATCACCTTCCAGCAGATACGTATCCGATGTTACTTTTTTGAGTTCGTCACCCATATAATATGGTTTTTGAGTGTTGTCTTTATAACGGGTAAGTGCAAAGACCTCATAATCAGCAATCAAATCCATCCATTGTTCTGACAGCGTATGCGCAGATTTGCAGAATATTGCTTTATCAAGAAATGTTAGAACGTTCTTTTTCTTGGGGGAAATGATAGGGAGAAGATTATAATAGAGATTTTTAAAGGACATTGAAAATGGCTGCAAACATCCAGGGTTCAGTAAAAAAGCTGCTTTTATTTTCTCGGGAGCAACGATTGCGAGTTTCATACAGATTAGACCGCCGAATGATGCTCCGGCTACAAAAGCATTCTGAATATTCAGTTTATTTAGAACTTCCGAAGCCCATTCTCCGTACCCTAACGATTTGATGTCGGGTGATTTGCCGTCGCTCAGATTAGGCAAGCCGTTTGTTTCCACCATGTAGATTCTATAATTTTTCTCTAATTCTCTCAATGCATTATCAAAATCCCAAAATAAAACAGTAGTTCTTGCACCCGGGAAAATTACCAATGCTTCAAGATTATTTTTATCTGTATTCAATCCCCAAATATGTGTTTTTCCAAGCGAAGTTTCAATTTCAATTCGCCCATATACTTTGTTGTTTAACGCTTCAAGGCGTTTCACCCATGAATTGAAATATGCTTTGTCTTCGAGTGGGTTTTTGAAGAATGACGTAGCTTTTATGTTCATTTTGTTCTTTTACAATTTCACAACTTTTTGCTTCTTTGAATTACCTATACTGCAATTCTAACATTTCAAATTTACTTCTAACGTCTAGTTTTCCTCTCACCCACCAATTTCATCTGCATAAGCGAAAGCACAACCAGCAGTATAAAAATTCCATACGCCAAAGCAGACGCGTACCCCATCATATCCGACCTCTCAAATGCATTGACAAATACATGATAAACTAACGTCGTTGTGTCACCGGGTGTAGGACCGCCTTTCGTCATTACGTACATCTCCACAAACACTTGGAACGATTTTATGGTGTTGATCACAACTACGAATGTCATTGTCGGACGCAAAAGCGGTAGTGTTATCCTCCAAAACTGCTGCCAAACGGATGCCCCAGCAAGCCGAGCCGCTTCGTATAAATCCGTTGGAATTGTTTGCAAACCCGCCAAAAACAGCACCATGTAATACCCTGCTGAAATCCACACATCCATCGCCATTACCGATGCAAGGGCAGTTGACGGTTCGAGAAGCCAACCTCGTTCGGGATGAGGAATACCTGTCATTCCAAGCAACAGGTTGATGTATCCGTCTTTGGCATAGAGATTTGTAAAAATCAGTGCAATCACCACCAATGAAGTAACAGACGGCATAAAATACGCAGCCCGAAAGAACCCGGCAAACCGCACCATCTTTGAATGAAGCACTACGGCTAGAGTAAGGGCGAAAGCTGTCGTAACAGGTACTGTCCCAAATGTAAAAATCAGTGTGTTTCGCAAGGCATACCACACTTCTTTGTCTGAAAAAAGTGTGGTATAGTTCTCAAAGCCGATAAACTCGGCTGTATTTGAAAGTGTGGAGTACTTGGTAAGACTGAGATAGAGTGAATATCCAAGCGGGTAGAGCCAAAAAACTGCAAACGTCAGCAACCACGGCAGCAAGAGTATAAATGTGTGCCTATGAATGCGAGAGTTCATATCAGAATCCCATTTCACTGAGATATTTCAATAAGGCATCTGTATAGAGATTGGTTGTTTCACCATACCAATGCTCCTGCGGAACAAACAGCATTGTGCCATAAGTAGCAGGATTTAACGACGCGAATGGTGAGGTACAAATTAACGCTTCTTCTTCAGGTCGAAATTCATTATCTGAATCATGTACAGCAATAGTACAGCCAAGTTGTGTAAGCTCTTTTTCATCCACCGGAGCGTGCTCATAGCCAAGCAGCAAAAACGGAATCCGAAGTTTGACCATATACCCGTTCTTACGAGGTGCAGCAACAACCTTCACCTGACTTACAGCACTAGTTTGAGTTGGCTCAAGTTCATCGGTTGTCTTTACTTTGATAAACGGTTTACGTTCTAGAAAATCACCCAATTTCACAGTAATGCAATAGATGCCCGAATCGGCAGCCGAGCGAATAGACATTTTTTGAGAACGTTTCGTTTTGGCAACGAATCTTTCTCCGTCTCTGCCGGGTTGGTTGGTATCAAACCAAATATCTACGTAATCAGCAGTACACGTATCACAGCGTCCCGTAATAAGCTCATCATCTTTTACAGTAATTGTCATGTATAAGTAGTCTTCGTCATAGACCGACCGGAGGGTATATGAACAGTCACTTTCACCTCCCCAATAGAATGCACCGGCTGTAACAAAATCAACGGACTTGCTGACTGCTTCAGCCGCATACCCTCTGAACATTTGCCTACCTCTAGAATAGCTTGGTATCGTCAGATACTTTGTAGAGAAAGCAGTTTCATTGGTTTGCGTATTAATAAACCTCTCTGAGGTTTGCAATGATTGGTAATTTTTATACGTTTCTCTGGTGAATTTATCAATTTTTGCTGTTGAAAATTCATCAAGCAATACCACCGACCCCATATCATACCGATACCCCCGCACCATCCAATTAAATTCCTCAATCTTTCTGGTCGTATAGCATGCATTTTCTTTGATAACTACACCGACTTCAAGCGGTAAATCTACATACATATATTGGAACTGCGCCACAGTCGTTAAAAATCCTTCAATATCGGTAACGAGATATACATTCATTACTTTCCTTTTTTCACCGGCTACTTTAACCGCAAAGGCAACGTCATTGAATCCATCACCCGAAAAGTCCCCTACATCCCAACTCCAGATACGATACTCTGACCCTTGAGGTAATTGTGCAGAAATATCCATAATCAATTCTTTGTCGAAATAAGGATCTAATTTGAGAGCAAATTCTGCAAAGGTCATACCTGATTGTGCTCTTACTATGATAGAGCCAAAAATAAGGGCAATCAATATCATACATACTTGTAGGGCGGTTCTCTTCATAATAATACAGCTTTAGATTTAGACACTTAGTAAAATTTCATCTCGGATTGCATCCGGTGATTCTTTGAGGCGTGCACCAAATTGAGCCACAATCTTCGATGCGGCAAACGAACCGAGCCGACCGGCTTTGTCCGGCGAATAGCCATGTGTAATTCCATATAAAAATCCTGCAGCATACATATCTCCCGCCCCGGTTGTATCAATCGGGGTTGCAGGGTAGGATGGTATATCAAAAGCAGTTCCCAGCCATTGCACACGTGAACCATGCTTCCCCATAGTAAAACACACATTAGGAAACCGCTCGGTTAACGCAGAAAATATTTCATTTGAATCTTCCAACCCGGTATATGCCCCCCCCTCGGTTTGATTGCAGAAAATCAGATCTGCATGAGCAAGTGCTTCTTCCAGTCCGTCCCGAAAGAAATTAACGATGAACGTATCCGAAAATGAGACAGCTATCTTTGTTCTGTGTTTTTTTGCAAAATTGATAGATTCCATAATTGCAGCTCTGCCGGACGGCTCAGTAAACTTATACCCTTCGATATATAGCCACTCCGAACGAGCAATAGTAGATTCGATAACATGTTCGACGCCAAAATTACCGTTTACACCAAGCGCAGTAAGCATTGTTCTCTCAGCGTCAGGTGTGATGAGTACCAGGCATGTACCTGTATGTGTTTCAGGAACTAAATCCGCTTCGAGATGAATACCCAAATCGGTAAATTCACGAGCATAGAATCTCCCCATATCATCATCGCCCAAAACTGCTTTATATCCGGCACGCCCCCCAAACTGACCAAACGCAATAATAGTATTTGCAGCAGAACCGCCACTCGAACGGTGAGGGGTATGATGATTCATCCTCTTAATAAAATTGTTTTGCTCGGATGAATCAACCAGCGTCATTGTTCCACGCAGTAAGTCAAGTGTTGCAAATTCATTATCAGTGAGCTGAAACTCAACGTCAACAAGAGCATTGCCAAGTCCACACAGATGAAGGTCTTTTGTCATAATTTGTTTTGTACTGTTTATATAATTAATTTAATAGATGTGTTGTATATTGGTTATTACACAAATTGAATGATTCGATTTTTTGATGCTAGCCCTTAGTACAAATCTATACCATAGGTTTATCACTGAGATTCTGCTGCAAAAATAACCAATATTGAGTTCTAATGAACAATTGAAAAACAACCATACAGTTTAAAGTAGAAATTGTTGTTACTGAATAATATGGTAATTTTGTAGTTGATACGATAAATTGCTTTGAAAATGTGCTTGGAATTCTCTTTATCAAAGAGATTTATTGAAGTGACAGTTCTTTCTGCTGACCGAGCTAACAATTCATATCCTCCATGACTCCTAAGAAACTGCTCTTTATATTGTCTGGTATAATTGGGTGTGCGGTACTCATTACTGTACTCTACTCAGTAATTGTTGTTTCAGGTAATGTAC
This sequence comes from uncultured Chitinophagaceae bacterium, assembly GCA_964527785.1. Classification (GTDB taxonomy): domain Bacteria; phylum Bacteroidota; class Ignavibacteria; order Kapaibacteriales; family UBA961; genus JADJXV01. The sequence goes on along the minus strand of CAZGNO010000017.1, from coordinate 7,153 downwards.
CGTCATTCGAGCAATTAGAAAACCCCAAACAAGACCTTGCCACCAAAGTACTAAGCAGCGACGGCGAACTCCTAGACCACTTTTTTATTAAACGTCGCACATACATTTCTTTCGACAGCATTCCAAAAGGGTTTATCAGTGCTTTAATTTCAACCGAAGACCACGAATTTTACAATCATTGGGGTATCCATTCTGCTCGGATATTCAAAGCCGTATTCTTAAAATCCATCTTCTTTGGTAAAAAAGAAGGTGGCTCGACTATTACTCAGCAACTCGCCCGTAATTTATTCTATACTCAGGAACGTTCCCTCCGCAGGAAAATCCTCGAAGCAGTAACTGCTGTTAAAATAGAACAAACATACACAAAGAAAGAAATACTGGAGCTCTACGCCAATACCGTGTATTTCGGTCGTGGAGCATACGGAATTCAAATCGCCGCTCAGGTTTATTTTAATAAAACTGCTCTCGACCTCACGCAAGCTGAATGCGCCTATCTGGTCGCACTACTCAAAGGACCGGATATCTACAATGCCGAGCAGCATTATGAGAAGGCACTTGCCAGAAGAAACTTAGTGCTGCGCCTCACCTTCGACAACGGCATGGCAACTGCCGATGTTTATAACAAGTCAATAGATGCACCTATTACATTACCTACCGCCAAAACTGCTGCCGGACTTACAGGCATAGCTCCTCATTTTGTTGAAATGGTACGACAGAAACTGGAAAAAGACGAACGCTACGGTCTTAAAAATCATAATCTTTACCGAGACGGCTTGGTAATTTATACAACACTGAACGCCAAAGCTCAACGCCATGCAAATGCAGCTGTTGATGAGCATTTACGGGAATTCCAAAAGCAATTCTTACAAGGATGGACATGGAAAGACAAATCCGCAGTGATTACAGCACTGGTAAAACAAGCTATCCGCGAACGCCCTGATTATATAGCTGCAAAGTACGATGAAGTGAAGCGTGCTGAACTATCTCAAAAATATCAGAAAAACCAAAAATTTGTTGATTCTGTAAAACGCCGTTCGCTGCTTATTCAAACAGGTTTGGTGGTAATGGATCATTCATCGGGATTTATTAATGCACTCGTGGGAGCATCACCAGAAGCAATGAAAAATAATGTTGAGTCGAGATATTCTCTCAATCACGTTACTCAAATTCGCCGTCAACCCGGTTCGTCATTCAAACCGTTTGTGTATGCTTCAGCTTTGGAAAACGGACTAACACCCGATTCGGAAATTGACAGTGGTCCGTACAGCTACACTTTGCCTAGCGGACAAATATGGAATCCGTCCGGCACAGGTTCAAGCGGTGGATTAGTTCCACTTTCGGTTGGCTTGAAGTTCTCTATCAATACAGTTGCAGCCAGATTAATTACTCAGAATACAACCCCCAGCGAGGTGATTCTCCTCGCTAAAAAAATGGGCATATCAACACCGATGGACCCCTTCCCTACGATTGCACTCGGTGCGGAAGAAGTTGTTCCAATTGACATTGTAAATGCTTATGGAGCATTCGCCAATCAAGGAATAAGCGTCGAGCCGGTGATTATCACCAGAATCGAAGACCGATTCGGTACTGTCCTTTATGAGTATAAAAACAATGCAAAGATTACCGATGCAATCAGCCCTAAAATTGCACAGCAAATGACCTCGATGATGCAAGGTGTGGTCAATGGCGGCACTGCATCAGGTATTCGTAAATGGTTCAAATATGACGCAGCAGGAAAAACCGGAACAACCAATGATTTCACTGACGCATGGTTTGTGGGCTATACTCCACAACTTGTAGCCGGTGTGTGGGTAGGATTCGATAATCAACGTATCAAATTTACCGGTTGGTACGGTCAGGGGGGTAAGGCAGCTGCACCTATTTGGGGGCGACTCATGGCAAAAATATACAATGACCCAAAGCTGGAATTTCACAAAACAAAATTTGGCTTTCCTGCTTCACAAAGCGATACAGTTAATGTGGAGGCAATTAAAGACCCACCACTGGAAAACACGGAACCTAGCAGCAGTATCATTGACTCGCTCAAATCAGAAGAACCGGACTGATTCAATAAATTATCTTTTATTGCCGATAAGATGTGTGCTGTATGATTCGTTAGTAAGGTCTATACATCTTTCACATTTTTAAGGATTTTCCGATGAAATTATTTTTTACTCTTCTTGCATTCATTCTCATTGGTCAGTCCGCTAATGCCCAAGTCTTTCCTTCTCGTTCTTACAATATCGGGAATCCGATTCTTACCCAAATTTACGTAAATCCTACATCCGGAAACGACGGTAATTCCGGTGCAACACAAGATTCACCATACCGTACTTTAGATGCTGCCTGGCGGAGTATCCCCGATAATACCATACTCACCACAGGATACCAAATAAACCTGATGCCGTCCACCTATGAATGTGATATGCTGCCTAATTACATGGAAAATCGAACCGCTAGTGCCGACTTCCCTATTATCATCAGGGCAATGAACGGACGGGGCAGCGTTGTACTTCCATGCGGACTTAATATATTCAACTGCAATTATCTATATCTTATTGATCTTGAATTTATTGATACAAATGCAACTGCCGATATTATTCACTTCGACCATTGCAACCATATATTACTCAGGAATTGCCTGCTTCATTCCAGTATAAATACTACTCAAGAATGTTTGAAAATCAACCAAACAAAATATGCATATATCGAAGACTCAGACATTTCCGGTGCATGGGATAATGCCTTTGATGCAGTCGGATTGCAGTACGGGCATATTGTTCGTAACAAAATCCACAATAGCGGTGATTGGGCTATGTATGCAAAAGGCGGTTCGGCATATCTTTGGATAGAAGGGAACGAATTTTATGACGCCGGTACCGGTGGCTTCACAGCCGGGCAAGGGACAGGATTTCAGTTTATGACCTCCCCATGGATTCATTACGAAGCTGAAGACATCAAATTTGTTAACAATGTAATACATGATTGTAATGGAGCTGCGTTTGGAGCAAACGGTGGTTATAATATTCTGTTTGCACATAATACTTCTTACAAGATCGGCTCACGTTCACATATCTTTGAGGCAGTATTCGGCGGACGTTCATGTGATGGTGAAGCAATACCCAATACAGATCGCGATTCGTGCCAAGTGTATCTGACCAGAGGCGGTTGGGGGAATACCCTCGTATCCGACGGGAATAATTTTACAAGAATCCCTAACAAAAACATCTTCGTGTATAATAATATTTTCTACAATCCTTCAAATCATCCGAAAGGTGACCAGTTCCTACAAATATTCGCTCCATATTCCGGTGAGTTTCAAGCAAGCAGCAATGTCCCTACGCCTACTAAAGCTGACGAAAATCTTCAAATCGTCGGTAATATTTTTTCTAACGGTTCTCCCTCCGACTTCCCCATCGGTATAGAATATGAAGACAATGGCTGTCAGCCGGATAATCCGAACTGCAACATAACCCAACTTCGTGCAGACAATATGTTTAATATCTATATACCAGAATTTGTCAATGCTGATTCAGGTGATTTTCATCCTTTGCAAAATGGTAACTTACTCATCAAAAGCGGTACGAAAATCCCTGATTTTGCAGGTACTGACCGCCCCCTTACACCGCCAACCCCTCAAGGAAATTATTCAAATTCATTTCAATACGATTTTGATGAACAGAAACGTACCGATCACATTGTTATCGGTGCGTTTTCTGCTCCTAAAAAAACTGTCGGTGTAAACGACGCAGTGTCAAATGATGCTGATGTATTGTTGTCTATACTCCCCAATCCAGCATCAAGTTTTATAGAAATTCAAGCTACTTCAAATAAATCAACTTATACTTCAATAGAATTGTACTCATCACTTTCAGAGCGGATTGCTATATTATATGAAGGTCAGAGTGATAGCGGGAATATCTCCGTTCAACGGGATATTTCTTCGATTGCATCGGGAATGTATTATGTTCGTCTTATTTCCGGTGGTTTGAGTGTAGTGATTCCCTTTGCTGTTTTTAGATAAAAAACTAAAATACTTAACAAGACCACGAAAGTTCAAAACTCTTTCTTGTTTTTGTGTCTCTTAGGTAAGTGACGAAACAAAATAAAGCACACTAATCAAAAGTGTTATTCTGAGTTCATGACAACCGCTCAAAGCCGGCTTTAAAATAATGCAAAGGCATAAAAAATAAAACTGTTGCCTTCTGTCATTCTGAGTTCATGATAGTCGCCGAGTCGCCTACAAAATAAGGCAATGACATTGGAATAAAATACTTACGCTTGTCACCCTGAACTCGATTCAGGGTCTATTGCTGTCTAGTCATGCTAATTTCAATGTGCTATTTCGTCGTACACACGGAGATGCTGAATCAAGTTCAGCATGACAGGACACAAAATTGTACTACCATTTTAAGAGATGTCATTTACAGGAGTCCGTGACTGAAGAATCTCAGTTTAATTGAATCTTGAGAATTATGTATTCCTTTATCATCTGAATTTAACTTTACTTTTTCTGGATTTTTTTTAATTCCAGAGAATCCCCTAAACTGATATTCTTCGGTCTAAGAAGCCCTCTGAATGACGAGCAGATGTAAGGTATGCCATTTACAGCACATTCGTTGTCAAATACTTGCCAAATTATAAATAGTAATTATAGCAATTATTTTTGTCCCAGAACTTACTTACTTTGTTTTAGCACTTAATTTCGTATAAAAACAAGATGTACAGAAAAACAGTCCGTACTTCCGTAGAAACAAAATCTGCAATGCTATGATGATAGAACTTAACTCGACAATAACTTGCCCAAACTGTGGACACAAAAAAAATGAAGTAATGCCGACAAACGCCTGTGTTTACTTTTATGTATGCGACAACTGTAAGACAAGACTACAACCACTACAGGGTGACTGCTGTGTTTATTGCAGTTATGGAACAGTTAAATGCCCTCCTATTCAGTCCGGAGAAGATTGTTGTTCCTCATAACTTCCGGCTTTGTCGGGTGCAATAGCAGTCGTTTAGATGCACCTGCCAGCAAATAGTATCCTCAGTAAAAATAGAGTTGAACTGAAAACTGATTACACTTGATTGTCTTTACCCCACCATTTATTTACTTACTAGTTTGAGTAATACTAACAAAAATTTTATGTTAAAATCCTGCCTGTTCTCCTTAAAATAGAGAAATCTGCCTTTTATCTCATTTTGAAGTGTTATTTTGCGTCTATGTCAAGCAATTTTTTTTTCTCATTTTTACGGAAAATTCCCGATGAAAATGTTTTTCAGATATGGCGCACTATGTACACTCTCAGTCGGACTGTTTCTTGCTTCATGCACCAAACCCGACAGCAATAACACACAGAATCAGCCGATAGCAGGCGGTAAACCCGAAAAAGGTGATTGGATGATTATTCACCAATTAAGCGACCCCGAAGGGTTAAATCCTATTACTACTTCCGATGCAGGAGCTCGAAATGTTTTTTCTAAGATATTCGAACCGCTCTTAGATGTAGATTTTGCAACCGGCGAACTTACTCCCAATATTGCAGCGGCACCCCCTTCCCTTTCCGCAGACCACTTGACTTATACATTTACCCTCAAACAAAACGTAAAATTCTCCGATGGTAAGCCACTTACATCAAAAGATGTAATATTCACAATGAAAGCCGTAAAGAATCCTCTTTTAGTTGATGGGGCTGCCCTTCGCAACTATTTTGAATCACTTGTTGAAGTTACTGCTCCGGATGACTACACAGTTGTGATGACATTAAACAAGCCCTATTTTATTGCTGATGCTGTGCTTGGAAATAATGTAGCGATATTCCCGAAACATATCTTCGACCCAACTAATCTTACCGATAAATATACTTTTGCTGAGACCAATTCACTCGAAAAAGCTCAGGCAAATGCAGCTATGAAAGAATTTGCCGATTGGTTCGGTGCTGCCGAGCGCAAGCGTGATGTGAAAACAATGATTGGAAGCGGACCGTATATCCTCGAAGAATGGCGTACCGGAGAATCAATCCGCTTAAAAAGAAATGATAATTATTGGAACGGCACCAATAACCCTAATATGGTCTCATATCCCGACAAATTGGTATTCAAAACTGTCAATGACCGTAATACTGCTCTTACGACAATGAAAAACGGAGCGATTGACTTCATTGAATATATGCCCCCGAAACTCTATGTTGAATCATTGGATACTACCTCCATTCCATTTTTGAAAAAGACAAGCTACATATATCCTGTCTATTCCTATATTGGTTGGAATGCATCGCGTCCGATGTTTGCTGATAAGCGTACCCGTCAAGCTCTCTCGCATTTAGTGGATCGTGACCGCTTAATCAAATCAGTTGTGCTTGGATTTGCTCTACCTACCAGCAGCCCTGTAGATTTTCATCGTCCTGAATTTAACAAAGACCTTCCAGTCTACGATTACAACCCTGAAAAAGCTAAGAAATTGCTTACGGAGGCAGGATGGGGCGACAGCGACAATAATGGTATATTGGATAAGACAATAAACGGAAAGAAAGTTGACTTCAACTTTACGTTCATGGTGAATCAAGGTAATGAAATGCGTCAAAATATAGCCATTATTCTCCGAGATGAATTTAAAAAAGTAGGTATTAAAGCAGAAGTTCAGCCGATTGATTGGTCGGTATTTTTGGAAAACAGTAAAGCACATCAATTTGATGCATATTTAGGAGCGTGGGTGCAAGACCCGCAGCCACCTGATTTATTCCAATTATTCCACTCATCGCAGATTGCTAATCGCGGCTCTAACTATGTTGCATTCAATAACAAACGTGCTGATGAATTGATTGAAAGTGTTCGCTTGGAATTCGATACAAAAAAACGTACTGAAATGCTCATGGAACTCCAACGTGTTATCAGTGATGAGCAGCCCTATACGTTTTTGTGGAATGTGGTAAACCCAGCCGTTTACCACAAACGCATACAAGGTGTAAAGTTCTATATGCCACGTCCGGGATATAACCCAAATGAATGGTGGGTTCCGAAAACCATGCAGAAATATAATTCAGCCAATTAATTTACTATCATCGTTAAGTAACTGATGTTACGCAACAATTAATGCATTGTGTTTCTTCCCTAGTCAAGTCAGGTGCTACACCTGACTTCAACAAAAATACCTTTT
>CAZGNO010000016.1:0-58081 GCA_964527785.1 uncultured Chitinophagaceae bacterium | reverse complement strand
AAAAAACAAGACAGTTGCCTTCTGTCATTCTGAAGGAGTCTTCGACTGAAGAATCCCCGTAAGAACGTGAAAATCTGCTGGACGGATGTGCATACGGAGATTCTTCGTTGCACTCAGAATGACGGGCAATGTAAGAGATGTCATTTACAGCGTAGTCGAAGTGTTCAATTACATTCCAAATTATGGATATTAATTATGTCAATTATTTTTGTCTCAGCACTTATATAGAGTCTAATAATAATATATAATTTGGAGCATTTAGGTCAACGCAGGTGCTACACCTGCTTTCGGCTAAGATACCTTTTTACGAAACCATACTCTCAAAGTTATTGCAGAATTTACACTTACGTGTGTTATTCGGCATTTAATGAAAGGCAGGTGTAGCACCTGCCTTGACCGAGCAGAGATTTACTTCCAATAATTGTAAATATTTACTAAACTTTATATAGAATACAGAATGTCTCATATTATACATTATTTCCATTTTATACTGAGGTTTTTATGAAATCTTTATTCCTACTTGGTGCATTTATTCTTTGTTCATACAAATCGAATGCACAATCGTTTACAATAGTCACTTTACAAAATTCGAACACAATTATTGTGGGGCAAACTGTAACTTTTTCTATTGCCCTCATGCCGCAAAACGGTTTTAATGCCACAATATTCCTCACAGCAGTTCCTACGTCGAAGTTTATGGGATCAATTACTTTTTCTGACCCGGCACCAAACTATCCTTATTCTAATATCACACTTAAAATTAAACCTGCAATTCAAGACACGGGAATAAGAACATTTGTGCTTATCGGTAAAAACGGACAAATCAAAGACACTCTAACATTAACACTCGCTACACTTAAAAATGCACAATGGGCAACAGTCTTGAAACCAAAGAATTTAGGTATCCATGAGGAGCCGATACTAAAAACCGATGCAAATGGTGATTTTTGTTTAGCAAGCTATTCCGGCGTGGTTTCCATTTTTCATTTTAGAAACCAACATTGGGAATCAGAATCTTTTGACCCATCAACCGGTCTTCCAGATATTTACAATATGGATTATATATACGACAAGAATGGTGCTTTCTGGTTTGGAACCACAAATGGTTTAGGAAAGTATGATGGAACATACACAACACTATTCACTACTTCAAACTCTGAGATGCCGTTGAATTCTGTGAGACTAATCCAAAAGGACAGAAATGGTTTTCCTGTATGTTTTCTTATGGAGTTCCTCGATATGGGGGCTTGTGCTATTACGCGGTATGATGGGGTCCGCTGGAAATCCAACAAACTTAAAGAGTCGTATTTTCAAATCGAGTTACAAAAGAAACAACGTTTTTGTATTGATTCTTCAAACACAATTTGGATTCCAACTTATTCAACCGGAATTATTAAAATCAAGGATTCGATACCTGAATATATTCTTGCAGAAGATGTCTCCAGTATTTCGAGAAATGAAGTAAAGCAAGTCACTTGTGATAAAGATGGAGATATGTGGTGTATGTATGATGCTCCTGCAGCCACAATCGGTTTCTCACATTTTAACGGAACTTCTTGGCAGCATATAAGTTCACCGATAATCGATAATAATTCTAACGCAGGTTACGAATTAAATATATTTTTTATAGATGATAATAAAAATATATGGGCAGGGTCGGAACGGGGACTACATAGATATGACGGGACTACATGGACAACCTACAATAAAGATAATTCACCATTGCCTGGTCCAGTTCGGAGTATTGTTCAGGATAAAAACAAGAATATATGGATGTACATTAATAAAACCTTCTATGTCTTTAATCCTACGGGCTTGGTAGATATTCCTCTTGCACCATTAGATGTTGAAGAGCAAGATGTTACTGCCAACGACATTCAGCTTTACCCAAACCCAACTTCATCAAATTTTACCATTTCAGGGGGTGAAAGAGTTTCATCATTTAGTGTTATGAATAGTTTAGGTATGGAAGTAATCAGTCAAAAAGAAGTATTCGGTAATGCACAGATTGATGTTTCTTCACTACCAAGCGGATTGTATTTTGTGAATGTTCGTACAGCAACAGGAGCGGTTGTAAAACCGATTGTTGTAAGCCGTTAATAGTAACCTGCTTTCAGTAAATGCCCTGTCAAGTTTGCAAAACTTGACAGGGCATATTTTTTTGTGATAGTTTCTTTCATGTAATCTTTGGTAGTTTTGTATTCTATTAGGATGAATGTGAACGTACTCAGTTACCATAAATGCCACATAATGAATAATGAATAAAACGACAAGTGCCGTTATTCTGCTGCTTATTACTGCCGTGCTGTGGAGTACGGGCGGAGTACTGATTAAATATGTTTCGTGGAATCCGATTGCAATTGCCGGAATGAGAAGCGCGATTGCTTCGCTGATAATGATAGCTGTAGTCGGCAAGCCGCGACTTACGTGGTCGGGAGTGCAAATTGGCGGTGCGATTGCGTATATGGCGACTGTTGTTTTGTTTGTCCTTGCCACAAAGCTCACTTCGGCAGCGAACGCAATTCTCCTGCAATATACAGGACCTATTTATGTAGCACTGTTTGGCAGGTGGTTTTTGGGAGAGCGGACTACTCGTCTGGACTGGATAACAATTGCAGTTGTTATCATAGGTATGACGCTGTTTTTCATGGATTCGCTATCATCGGACGGTATGCTTGGTAACGTAATTGCGATAGCAAGTGGAGTGGCGTTTGCATGGCTGGCGTTATTCTTGCGCAAGCAAAAAGAGGAGCGTCCCGAAGATTCGATTATACTGGGGAATTGGCTTGCTGCTGTGATAGCCCTGCCATTTATGGTTTCTTCGGGGATGCCGTCAGGTGAAAGTTGGATGGGACTAGTACTATTGGGTGTTGTGCAGCTGGGATTCTCGTATGTATTATATGCACGGGCGATACGTCATGTTACTGCACTCGAAGCATTGCTTATACCCGTTGTCGAGCCGATATTGAATCCTATTTGGGCACTGCTGTTACTGAATGAAAAACCCGGTGCATGGGCAATTATCGGCGGAATTATCGTACTTGGAGCAATTACTCTGCGTGGTATAATTGTTTTGAAACATCAACACCGACAAAAAAGTGTATTAAAATGACAAAAGAACAAGAGCGCGAAATAACCCGTCTGCATGAACTTGCCTGTTCAAGGGGTGAGTTTGAATACCGTGACCCACTTACAGGATATATAGTTTTTACACGTCTCAAACATCTCCAAAGAGGAACGTGCTGCGGTTCGGCTTGCCGGCATTGTCCTTACGGACATATTAATGTGAAGGATAACCATTCCTAGAATTTATACGTGAGACCTATGCCTCCGACTGTTGGATATAGCCGCAATTCACCAACACCACTCTTTTCTGTCAGTTTCACACGATGCTTTTCTGCTGCAACTATTGCTTTACCCGAAAAATATCCGATTGCTGCACCAAGGAACACATCACTTGCCCAATGCATATCGTGATACATTCGGGAGTATCCGGCTGCTGCTGCTAATCCGTAGAGCGGAATCGTAGCCCACCAACGATTAATACGTTCCGATAAAACAGTTGAAATGGTAAAAGCAACTGTTGTATGACCGGATGGCAACGAAGCAAAATCATTCCCGACTTCAAACCATTGGAAGTTGGAACTGCCGGTGTTTTGATAGGGTCGCGCACGTCCGAATGCGAATTTTAATAGACCATTCGTTACACCGGATATAATTAATCCTTCGGCTACGAGCAAACCGGTTGTACTTACTTCATCAGATTCAAATAGTAGTCCGCCAATATATAAAGTACCTGCCACCCCTAGAATTGAATATGTGCCGCCGTATTCTTTTACGGTGCTGTTAAAATTATCCGATACTTTTGTGTGCCCTGATGTTACTTTAGTACGAAGGTAATCGTCATAAGTAGAGATAAGAAGTGTACCCACACCAACACCGGCAATAATTTCAACTGAATTTAAAGAAATACTGCCTATCTCTCCAATAATATAGCCGGCATTGCTACCTGCTGCGTTAATATTATTTCCTATCGTCCCAAATACAGTCCGATGAGAAGAATCAGCTTCTGCTGCACTGGCGTTATACAGTGCCAAACAGAGAAAAATTACGACATATTTTTTCATAGTGTACAAATGGACGAATTATTGAGATGTGAGGTTGCTCTAAATCGTTACATTAATCAATTAAAGTCATGGCAGTTGTAGCAACTGTCTTTCCGTATATACGCTTAGAAGGAAGGTCGGTTGTAACAACCGACCTGACCTAAGTACATTTATAAATAGTTATATAATAACATTGACGTTTACCGTCACTTCTTCACTTACGTACTCATTGGAACGCAATTGTAATCCAAATATTTGAGTTCCTGCCTTTGTCATCCGAACACGATATTTTTACCTGACCTTCGGGTGGTGCTACAAAAACTTTTGCTCCAGCATCTGCCGTCTGGAAAAAACGGTCATTGATGTACCAATATACAAGTTTCACCTCATTATCCGTCGAACAGGAAAGCATAATTTTTTGGTCTTCACCGCGTTCCAAAATATATGTTTTGCCATTAACAGGAGAGGAAATTGAAGGGTTGTGATCAGCAAAAATTCTACTGCATCCTGGGTTATGCGGGGGGATTTTTGTGTATCCGATCCGTTCCGATTCATAGAAACTGATAAGCTCCGGTGACAGATTAGGATATTCTCTACGTTTATAGCCATTCTCCGGCAAGCAGCTTGTGCAGTATGAAAAATCCTCGTCTGCAGAAACAAATACAGTTTTGAGGTGTTCGCATTTCAGATTGGAAGAAACTGATGGGATAAAATAATCAATGATTTGATTCTCACAATATTCATTAGGCGGTAAGCCCGATTCGGAACAAACCAACCGAAAATCAACACTTGTCGGACGTTCGAACCAGCTATTGTCGGAATTGTATTCCAAACTGTTGAAAATTTCAAATAGAAGGGGAGTGGCTGCATCTGCGCCTGTCAGTTCAGGTGCACCTGTTCCGTCGAAATTTCCTACCCATACACCTATTGTATATCGTTTGTTGTAGCCAATGCTCCATGCGTCACGCCTGCCATAAGAAGTTCCTGTTTTCCATGCAATTTTTGGGGCATGGATACTGCTTTGTGCAAGATTCGGAATATCGGGTCGAGTGGGTTGCGTCAGTATTTCGGTAATCATAAAGGCAGCACCTTCGGTGATAGATTGGCTTGTGCTACTTGGATTTGTATGATTGCACCATTGGAGCGGAGAGAACTTTCCTCCGTTTGCGAATGTACAATACATATTTGTTAATTCCTCCAAACGTACCCCGCAGCCGCCAAGAGTAGCCGACAGACCCAGCATTTTACTGTCCTTTCGTACCTGCTCGAATCCGAGTTGCTGCAATTTATCCACAAACGAAGGCACTCCCAGTTTGTCAAGTGTTTTTACGGCAGGAACATTCAAAGAAAAGGCAAGTGCTTTTTCTGTGGAAACATTCCCGTTGAATGTACGGTTGAAATTTTCCGGTGCGAATCCGTTGAAGTTCACAGGGACATCGGTAAGTATCGTTTTAGGGGTGAGAAGCCCCTTATCAATGGCAAGCGCATAGACAAGCGGCTTCAATGCACTGCCGGGCGAACGGACTGCTTTTACTCCGTCCACTTGTCCATGATGCTCGGAGTCATGAAAATTGGGATTGCCGACATATCCGATTACTCTTCGGGTTTGGTTGTCAATTACAAGCACTGAGGCATTGTGCACGCCCATAAATCTCATTCTGCGGCTGTAATTTTGTGAGAGTTGCTCAATTTTCTGTTGAACCGGATTTCGTATCGCTGTTTTGATAATTGCTTCAGAAGGATACATTGTTTTCATTCGCAGTGCGAAGTGCGGTGCAGTGCGTGGCGGGTCGCGTCTGACGGCATCAAGAGGTTCGTTCAGTGCGTCACGAATATCCCGTTTGGGAAATAGGTTGCTCTTTTGAAATCTATGCAGCCACTTATTCCGTTCAGTTTGAATCAGATTGTTATTCTTACCTAAGGCAAGAGAAGTCGGTCGGTTGGGAACAATGGTAAGGGCTGTAATCTGTGCAAGAGAAAGGTGGTCAGGCAATCGTCCGAAATAGAGCAGGGATGCTGCTTTTACACCCTCTACATTCCCGCCGAAGGGTACGAGATTGAGGTACATTTGTAATAGTTCATTCTTCGAATAATGTAGCTCAAGCTGAACTGCACGAAACGTTTCAGTCAGCTTATTCCAAAACGTTCTGTCTTTAGGGTCAAGCAGTCGTGCTACTTGCATTGTAATCGTGGATGCACCGGAGGTAGTGCGCCCGTGCATGATATTATTAAATGCAGCGCGAACAATTGCTACAGGATTTATACCGTAATGCCAGTAGAACCACTGGTCTTCTTTGGCAACAACGGCTGTTTTAAGGGTAGGGATGATTTCACTTAGCTCGGTTTTCATTCGCCACTTGTCATCCGGCGAAAGGAAAGAATAGAGGACAGTGCCGTCATCGGCAGTGATAATAGTTGAGTATTGGATATTGGCCCGAACGGGAAAACATATATCAAGGAGTAGAAATAGCAGTATGGCAGATAATCCGCCGACAGTAAATCGAAACAAAAAAGGATGTTTTTGGTGAAATACAGTCAGATATGTGTTGATTACCGAGGCGGTTAGTTTCATGCTCTAAAATGAGAATGAATCCAAGAAAATGCTGTAATAGTTCTGTTCTTGATTACGATTGAAGGATATCATCGAGCAACCCGCTTTCGATGAGAGCAACCATTTGCTGAATATCTGCATGGATAATTCTGTCATTCTCTGTGGCAGGTACTACCCGGCGAATGAGTTTCATCACATTTTCCAATTGAGGGCTGCTTTGAAGCGGACGCAAAAATTCAATAGCTTGTGCGGCACACAAAAGCTCAATTGCCAGTACAATCTGAAGATTATGAACTACTTTCCATGCCTTTTGTGCTGATATGCTGCCCATCGAATTATGATCTTCCTGATTGCCGGAGGTTGGTATGGAATCTACACTCGCAGGGTGTGCCAGTACTTTATTCTCCGACACAATCGAAGCGGAAGTATATTGGGCGATCATCATTCCCGACTGAACTCCGCCTTTTTTTGCGAGAAATCTGGGCAGACCGTTGCTGAGTGCACCATTCACAAGTCGTTCTGTTCGGCGTTCGGAAATATTGGCAAGTTCTGAGCAGGCAATTGCAAGAAAATCAAGCGCAAGTGCGAGCGGCTGTCCGTGAAAATTCCCTCCTTCGAGATGCTCGTTGGTGTCCGGGAAGATAAGCGGATTGTCATTGGCTGAATTGAGTTCAGTCGAGATAACAGTATAAACATAATTGATTGCATCACGCGAAGCACCGTGAACCTGAGGCATACACCGCAACGAGTATGCGTCCTGCACCCGACCGTCTCCTGTACGGTGGGATTCACGAATTTGACTTCCTTCAATCAACTCGCGGAGATTTTTAGCGGTTTGTAATTGCCCTGAGAAGCCGCGAAGTTTATGAATTCTCTCGTCGAATGCTGTGTCAGTTCCGCGAAGTGCATCGAGTGTCAATGCTCCGCTTATGTCAGCAATATTAGCCAGCTTCTGCGCCTTTTCTACTGCCAATGCCCCGAATGAACACATCATTTGTGTTCCGTTAATGAGAGCAAGACCTTCTTTCGCTTTGAGTACGACGGGTTCAATATTATGATTGCGGAGAACAGTTTCCGAGGGGACAACTTCACCATTTTCCATAAGGATACTACCCTTGCCGATAAGTGCAAGGGCGATATGAGCGAGCTGCACCAAATCGCCACTGCTTCCTACTGACCCTTGAGAAGGAACAGCAGGGATAATATCAAGATTGAGAAGCCGGAGGAGTGTTTCGAGTGTTTCGAGGCGGATACCGGAATGACCTTTTGCCAAGGCATTCACACGGAGAATCATCATCCCGCGTACAATATCACGGTCGAGCCATACTCCGGCACCGGCACTATGGGATAGAATGAGGTTCTCTTGAAGCTCCTCAAGCTCCGCCTGAGGGATAAAAACGTCGGCAAACTCTCCAAAACCCGTCGTAACCCCATATACGACTTCACTATTTGCCACCCAATTCTCGACTGTATTTCTTGCTTTTGCCACGGATTGCTTCGCATAATCCGACAATGTGATTGGTTTATCAATAGAATAAACGGCTTCTACAAAATCATTGATTGAAAGTGTTGTTCCGTCGAGTACGAGCGTGTTCATAATGTTAATAATGCGAGAGGAGTTTATGATTTGTTAGTTGATGGTTGGTAATAAGTAACCATTGGTTTTTCATCGGAAATTCTTCCGCTTTGGCGCAGGAACTACAAATTGTAGTGCAGTCCAAATGTTGTTTAGTGCGCATATCTTATTATCTGTCAGACCTTCAGCAAGTCCTAGTGGCTGCACTTTTTCAAACCGAACATCGGTCGGGATATTTGCCGATAATTTATACCATGCTACCCACAGCCGATCTTTGGGTTTTATAAGGGCAGATAACGGCGAAAACTGTTCGTAGAGTTGAGCCAAGTTTTCTACAAACAGAATTGCAATATCATAACGTTCTGCCACTTCATCTTGAATTGATACACCGTCGGGCAATTCACCCAATTCAGTGATAAAATTTTCAGGTGCATTTACTAATAATAGAATTGATTCCTGCTTTATCCCAAGTTTTTTCCAAAGAGGTGTTTGCGGGTATTCAAACATAATGATTGATTACAAAAGAAATTTAATGGACAATGATTACCGGTAACTGAGAATATTTGCTGCCGGTTTGTATGTGAAGAATATAGAGTCCTGCCTGTAATTGGGTAGTAGAAATTCGTGCCAAGTTTCCATCCGATTGTACTTCAGTAATAATTTCACCTACTACTGTATAAAGTGTAATCCTGCTTGGACTGTTTTCATTACCGGATATAATAATTTCATCATTCGCTGGATTAGGAGAAATTGTCCATCCTTGGGTTGTATTTGCTATATGCTCGTTTTCAATCGAATTAACGAGTAAACATGATTTAAGAGTAGCGGCAAGTTCGGCACGGCTCATTGCAGCACCGATGCAAAGCTCGAATGTACGGGTTGCGTTTGGTAGGAAATCTCCGGGGAACTTCATTCCCGCTGCCATTCCAATATCAGTTTTTTCCTTAGCTTGCAACATTGTATCGCTATTCATTAATTGAATCATTTCGTCGTTGTTAAAGTCACCTATTATAAAATCATCCACATTGACAGCAGCCATCTGTGGTCGTGCTGTCGGGTCATTGGTGCTGACAATCCAACCGGCGAAAGGGTACTGCTTGTTTTGATTACCGACGTTCACTTCTCCGTCACGGGTTATGACTTCAGCTGCTGCATTTAGCCCCTGAGGAATTGCCTCATTTAGAGTTCTGGCGTAATTATAGCTTCCATAGTCTCCGATATCCCAATCGAGATAATAGCCGAGTGAAATATTCTTGAGTGCCTTACCAGAGGTATTTGTAATTGTAAATCTAATTTTTGCAGCCGGAAGATTAGGTGCCATTGCTACTTCTCGTTCAATTTTTACACCTATTCGGTTAGCTTCATCATTGTCGTTATCATTAATAACACTCACATTCGGTCTGGGGGTAATGAAGTTCTTTTCTGAGGTGAAGTCACTTGATGGGACAATTGCAGATTCCACTTTACTTTCGTCTTCAGTAAGAATCAGGCAGTGGTTGGGTAAAGTGTTAAAAGAGATTGAAAAAATAACATTACCACCGTTTTTGTAGTCCAAGCCCACACCGTCCCAATCTACACTATTGCCGGAATAGCCGAACATACCATTATCACCTATAGAGAATCTCAAAGAGTCATTCTCGAAGAGAGCCATATCCGATGTCGGGATAATAGGTAAGAGAAAGAAATCGTCATAATTACTTGCCTTCATGCTAACCCTAATGAATTTCAACTCGGTAGACTGTTTAGTTACCACAAAGGTAAAACTAGGGAATTCCACACCGGCTCCTGATGCAACAGTTATAATAGTACCTGTAGAATCAACAAATTGGAATGGATTGATAAAGTCATTATTCGAAAGTGAGCAAATTACATTTGTCGCTGCACCTAAATAATTGAATCCGCGAATGCTTGCAGTAACGGTATCTCCAAGTGAAAAGCGGGTAACTTCTCTGTCTCTAATATGATAAGTGATTTTTTCTGGTCTAATTGAAGGGGTGGAAAGCGGGTTTAAAGTAACTGCCTTGAGCATATTCACTCTGCCGGGAATAATGCCTGCTACCGAGGGATTTTGAGCATCAATATTATCCGTACTCAGGCGTGTAAGTTCAGCGGCTTGTCTTGCTGTTAGTTCGGGGTGCAAACTGCGAACAATTCCGACAACGCCTGAAACAACAGGTGCTGCCGCAGAAGAACCGCTAAAGTTAAATGTGTATTTTTGTTCTGAGTTCGTTGTTGCAACTGAATTTTCGCCCGGTGCAGTAATGGCAACATGAGAGCCGACTGCCTCTCCGCCGACCACGTCATTGATTGTTACTTGCCCAACACCCAATACTCCCGGATATGCTGCCGGATAGTAGGGGATTGTATTAGAAGAATTTCCTGCAGCAGCAACGATAACTACACCTTGGCTTTGTACATACTTAACAATAGATTCTTGAATTCTTGAATACCCAAACGGAATACCCCAACTGCAATTTATTACCTTGAAACCTCGAAGAGCAGCATATATAAGACCCTCATTACCGTAATAAACATTTTGTGAGCCAACTCTGCCGGCTTTGATAGGGAATATTTTACATTTGTATCCCACTCCTGCCATACCTTTGGAATTGTTTGTAGTTGCACCCGCAATGCCGGCAACTGACGTTCCGTGAGGATCACTAACGGCGGTATTGCCCGGTTTGGAAGCATCATCTTTCGAACCAAGATTTACTCCTATGTAATCGTCCACATAGCCGTTTTGATCGTCGTCTATTCCATTATTAGGTGTTTCATTATTATTCGGAGCAATTGAACTCATCAGGTCTTCATGTGTTTGGTCTATGCCATTGTCGCATATTCCAATCACTACAGAAGGATCGCCTTGGGTAATATCCCATGCTTCAAATGCTTTAATAACATTAAGTAGTTGCTGTTGATTGACGAACTCATCATTAGGTTTACCGAGAGGTTTTGCAATGTAATACGGTTCTGCTATCTCTATTGCAGGATTTGTCTTCATTAATTTTGTGCAAAAACGTTCAGGCGATGTATTGCCGTCATATTCTACGACGAATGTTCGCAATATAGGTTCTTCCGCTTTAAGAATTTCACCTAATTTACTGTTTGAATTCGGGGCAGACTGATGAAGGTTGAATCTTACACTTTGTTCAGGGAGCAGCATCTGCCTGACAGGTCGTGCTCCAGATGTTGCAAGTGCTTGTTTTGCTTCGGTGATAGTATAGCCGGATTTGAGACGTACCATTACAGTATTTGCAAGCATCTCCGGCTTGATTGGCTGATTCTTGTGGGTTTGGGCTATCCCTGCTGTGGTTGTACAGAGGAGCAACGTGGTAATGAACAGTAGAGTTTTCATGGTTTTGTTCTAATATTTAGTAAATATTGAAAATGGTTGACGGATAAAATTAAATGTGGTTTAATGTCGCGCTGCACCGCCATCTACGTTTAATGTTTGCCCTGTGATAATTCCCGATGCGGGCAGTGCAAGGAATGCCACAACATTTGCTATGTCTTCCGGTTCATCAGCGCGATGAACAGCTTGCATAGGAAGAATATGCTGTAGAATTGTACTCGATTGGTGTGCATTCGCCGGACGCTGAGTAGCCGTAAGACCGACAGTAATGGCATTAATCGTAATTCCGTAGCGACCGACCTCGGAAGCAAGCGACCTTGTAAAGCCGATAACACCCATTTTAGCGGCAGCATAATGGGCTAAGTACGGAGTTCCGAGCCACACGGTATTTGAAGACATTGTAATAATCCTTCCGAAACCCGCTTCCTTCATTATCGGTAAAACTTCATGTACGATAAGAAAAAGACTGTTAAGGTTCACATCCAACATTTGTTTCCATTGTTTGTAATTAATAAGTTCAAACGGCTCTTCATCATACATTCCCACATTATGGACAAGGATGTCAATACGTCCGAACTTTTCCATTGCCGTGCGCACAAGTTTATGAACATCGTCAGGATTAGTACAGTCAATCGTAAGAGAATATGCCTCGCCGCCAGCGTTTTGAACCGCTTGGACGGTTTCGCTTGCATCGGCTATATCGGCAATAATAATTTTTGCACCTTCTTCGGCTAACCGTTCACAAAATGCACGTCCGTTACCGACGGCAGCGCCGGTTACAATGGCAACTCTATCCTGCAAACCGCGTTCAAATTCATGGATTTTCATAAATAATTCATTCTGAATGTCGTAGTAATATTGAAGTAATCTAACGGTAAATATACTAAACTTCGCCTATCTTTTACCGTCCGGCAATGAGTAAAGAAGTGTTTGCCACACGAAAAGAATAAACCCAAGCATCAGGTTAAGTTTTACAAGTGTTGAGCATAAGTGATGGAGCGAAGTAAATCCTGCGATTGATTCACGGTCGTTCGGCTGAGGGTGGTCGAAACTACTGATAGCAGCAATCAATGAATTCATTTGTGAACCGATGATGAGCGAATATACCACCAAAAGGGTAAGCATAATTCCGATGATAATAAATGGGAATTTCCAAGCAATCCCTTTTTCTTTTCTATTGTGAAGCAGTATTCCACCGGCTATAAAACCGCCGCCAACAAATTCAAGAATGGTCAAACGCGATAAAATCGCTCGGTTCAGTGCCCCGGCAATATCAC
Source organism: uncultured Chitinophagaceae bacterium (assembly GCA_964527785.1). GTDB lineage: Bacteria > Bacteroidota > Ignavibacteria > Kapaibacteriales > UBA961 > JADJXV01. Next base: position 45,219 of record CAZGNO010000016.1, on the reverse strand, counting down.
GCGACGGGAGAGAAGTGAAAAGTGTTCCGGCAACTCCAAATCCAAAAAAAATCAAACTGCCGACCCACAAAGCAATTCCCATGTAAAACAGAAGCATTGAGTACGTAAGCATTCTGTTAGCCATAAAACGTTCACCAAATTCTGTAAGTTGTTTCATAAGAATTGTGTAGTTAGGTGCTCAAAAAACAAGTACACTGTTTCGGTTTGTAAAATTATTGACAAAGAAAACCGTCGAACCTGACTATTTTTTGCAGTCGAACAATCAATAACATTCAAGATAATTTCAAATTTAACACCTTTTTGAAGATTTATACGCAATAACTATGTATATAGGAATTTCATCAGATATTTTGAATCGTCAATATGCAACTCAACGTCAGGGAATGTGGTGTTGGGCAGCTTCTATTCAAACGATTCTGCGGTATTATGGCATTGCTATAAGTCAGGATGCAATTGTCCGTAGGTCATTTGGTCTGGATAAATTCGGGCAAATACCCAACAAACCTGCCGGATTCGATGTAATGACTGCACGACTCAACGATTGGGGAATTGATTATCACGGGAAACAGTATATTGTTCAAGCACATCTGTTCCCCGGTGCACCTTCACCGGAGGTCTTAGTTCGGGAAATGAAGGCGCGCAGACCCATCCTTCTTTCTTATCAGAGCCGCCCGCGGATGAACCATGCTGTTGTGTGTACGGCTGTGCAAATTGATTTTTCTACCCCCATTCCAACTCTCAAATCTATTATAGTACGTGACCCGTGGCCCTCCAAGAAAAATATGCAGGTTCATGGGCGACTGGAGCATCCTGCGCGAACACTTGCCCAGAAAACGGCTGCACATTGGATTATTAGGGTAGCGGTGGAAGGTAATTAAACATGAATCTAATAAAATGGCTCCAACGTACTTTATGTAGAATGAAAAATATAATACCATCTGTTTACTTCCGCCGGTTGTTACAAAATTCCTGCTCGTGGTGAATGGCACGGAAAAAAAAAGTAATTTTGCATGACAATCTGTGTTAATAGTTTAAAAAACCGAAAGTTCCTAAGCGAATTCCACCGTGTAATTTTATAAATACTCATCGAGAACCATGAATAATATCGAAAACGAAGAACCTGCCTCAAACTCAATAAGCCGTAGTAAAAAAATCATTGTCGTAATCATTCTTGTTATTTCGCTGATTGCGTCCGTTGCTACACAGGCACAACCACAGCCGTCAGAAGGGCAAATTGTAGATAAAATTGTAGCAATCGTCGGTAAAGAAATCATCCTCGAAAGTGATGTTCAATCGAATATTGCAATTCTTGCCCAGCAGTCAAAACAGTTTGATGTAAATGATAAGACCATTCGCAAAAAAGTGTTGGACGGGCTTATCAATGAACGTCTGGTAATTACTAAGGCAATCGAAGACAGTGTTACGGCATCGGACGAAGAAATTACGCAGCAATTAGATTATACATTGCAAGGACTGATACAATCTTATGGCTCAGAAAAGCGTGTAGAGGAACTCTATGGAATGTCAATCGCTAAAATTAGAAAAGACTACCGTGAAGAAATTCGCAAGCGTATTCTTTGGGAAAAAATCCGTCAGCAAAAGTTTAGCGGTATCAAATCAAGCTCGCGTGAGGCGGAAGATTTTTTTGCGCAATATAGAGATTCCATACCACTAGTCCCGCCGCAAGCCGAGCTCTCACATATTGTTAAATATGTTCAGGCAAGTGTATCCCAAAAAGACGAAACGTTGAAACTGTCGCAGAAGGTCCGTGACTCCATTATTCGCGGAGCCGATTTTGCCGATTTTGCAAAACGCTATAGTGGTGACGTGGGGTCGGGTGCAGTCGGTGGCGACCTTGGGTGGATTGACAAAGGGAAGCTCGTTCCTGAATACGAAAAAGCTGCATTTGCTCTCGGTACGGACGAAACCTCACAGCCGATTGAAACGCCGTTTGGTTATCATATCATCCAAACTATCGAAAAACGTAAGGATGCCATTCATACCCGCCATATCCTTTTCAAAATCGGTCGCAGCACCGATGATAATGAACGGACAAAGAATGAGCTTGCTGCGCTCAAAACAAGGGCGCAAAAAGGGGAGAAGTTTGAAGATTTGGCTCGGCAAAACTCCGAAGAAAAGGAAACACAAGGGTTCGGCGGCTCAATGGGAGCAGTAGAACTAACCCGATTACCGGCAGAATTAAAGTCAGTTATCGAGTCACTGCCGGACGGCGGGATTACCGACCCGTTGCCATACATGGCTGACCCCACAAAACCCGCTTTTCATATCCTCCAACGAAAAGTGATGATACCCGAACACAAAGCAACCCTCGAAAAAGATGTAAAACGCATTGAACAAATGGCATCAGTCTTTAAGCAAAACAAAGAATTTGATGAGTGGGTGCAGCTGCTACGCAAGACGCTGTATTGGGAAGTGAAGGAGTAGTGGAAAAGCGAAGAACAAATGTAAGTAAATGTATATGAATTCAAAGGGATTCAAATGTTTATAGAAATTGAGCTCCTCAGCGTTTATTTGGCGAAGATTCGGCATGGGGATGTGGTTTGTTATCGTAGGTTTTTGAATGAATGAGGTGATGAAGAATGAAATGCAGGTAAATGTATGTGAATCCAAAGGATTCAAATGTTTATAGGATTTGTACATTTTAACCTTTTCGACCCTAACCGGGTCGAATGTATTGTTGTTAATGATATTCATTAACTAAGATATAAATAGAATTATATGCCCGGAACATTTTCACAATTATACATTCAAATTGTTTTTGCCGTAAAAGGAAGAGACAGTTTGATTTTGTCGTCGTGGGAAGAGGAGTTATATAAATACATAACAGGTATTGTCCAAAACAAAGAGCAAAAAATGCTTTCTATAAATGGAATGCCTGACCATATACATATTCTAATTGGGATGAAGCCATCATGTTGTTTATCTGATATGGTTCGGGAAATCAAAAAATCATCCAGTGAATTTATCAAGGAGAAGAAATTTACTAAATTCAAATTTCAATGGCAAGAAGGGTATGGTGCATTTTCATATAGTCATTCTCATCTTGATAATGTAATTAAGTATATAATAAATCAAAAAAATCATCATAAGTTGAGAACGTTCAAAGAAGAATATAAGGAGCTTCTGAGTAAATATGAAATAGAATATAAGGAAGAATATTTATTTGAATGGAATGAATAGGTATTCCATACGACCCCCTTCAGGGTCGAAAATTCATAGAAGGAAACGCCTACTATAAACATTTAATCCCTTCGGGATTAATAAGAAGTAGGATTGATGAAGTGATTATTTATAGCACATATGTTAAACTTGATTTAGAGATTGTTTGTTATGAATCCAAAGGATTCAAATGTTTATAGGAATAGAGTTGGAGAAATGTTAGAGTGCAAATTTCTGTGAATCTGAAGGATTCAAATGTTTATAGCAATAGAGTGATTTCTAACTCTTTCGACCCTGAAGGGGTCGTATGTTTGGTCGTCTATGATGTTTAACTGAATTCTGGGATAACATTAATCTACTTTCAAATGGATACCTATTGTATGGTGGTTAATTTACCATTCGTAAAGTACAAATACCCGTCTTCATATACCCACTGCTCTCTTTTTGTTCCAGAGGTAATAGTTTCGTTTATTCTTTCGGGTTTACCCCAAGAAAAAATACACATTTCCTTTGACATCCCAATACTAACTTTATGTTGTAGAATAGTTTCAAAGAACTTATTTCCAAATTTTTTTCTGTAGTTACTTACTTCCAAAGTATTAAATCCTGACTTTGCACCTTCACTCCCATCAAGAACATCTCCAACGCGAATTGTAGTTTTCTCACCGAGTAAATTTTGAATGACAAGTGAGAGATGATAATATCGTTCTTCGACAGTCAAATCGAGGCATTTCCACTTTTGACCTGTTTTAATTGTTACCGGTTTTCCTGTTACTATGTCTGTTGATCCTCGTAAAGTTACATCATAAAAAACAAATTCCTTACCAATTAACTGTTTCTTTTGCTTTTCAAAAAAACCTACTACTACAAATGGAAATGCAGTCCAGTGCTCACTATCATAATTATAATATACTGTGTCATTACTTTGTTTTTCTTGAAGTTTTATACAAAAATTAGTACTCTTCACATCCTGAGATTTGAATACTGCCAAGACCTTAAAATATTTCCCGGCCAAGTCATCATATTTCGACCGATAACTTTTATCCACCATTGGCTTATAAACTGGTCCACCAGCAAACTTCTCAGAACATTGGGTAAAAAAATCCGAATATCCATATTTTCTCATGTCAATAGACTCCCCTGGCAAATAAAATTCTTGACCAACATATTTTGTAACATCTTTTCCTATAAAATTCTTAGTACTATCATAAGGAATATATACTGTTTCTTCAGTTTTAGAAGCAACTTTTGTGGTTGATATTTGCCCAAAAACAATTATTGCTGTCGAAAAGAAAGATAGAGGAAGCAGAGTTAATTTTTTCATAGTAAGTATATAAATAATTACAGAAAGGTAAGAAAACTAAAATGGGTTATGCAAACAGGAAAGTATATCAAATATAAAGCAAATAAACAATTCTTCCAAATTAAAATACATCAATTCACTTTTTAATTGGAACGACAACCAGTTCACTGAAATTACTCTTTGATAACCTATTCACTTGTATATTAATTAGTATTTAAGATATTAACAATACTTTAAGTAAGGGGACAAAAATAATCGTATTATTCGAATAGCTGTCATTCTGATGGAGTCTTCGACTGAAGAATCTCAGCTATGCACTACAAAAACTGGACTGAACAGCATACGGAGATTCTTCGCTGCCGCTCAGAATGACCGAACTAAATTTAGCAATTTAATCTGTCCCAGTACTTACTTTCCGAAAATAACCACTTACACCATCCCACCCCGCATCCGTCCTAACAAAATATCCGTCATTCCTTGATTACCTTTCAGAGTTTTCGTAATTTGCAGTGGAATGTAGTCGCTTTTGTTTTACTACGAAGGAACTTTAATGCTTGGATTTCTCCGCTCAACCATCTTGAGCAAAATTGTCATGGCAGTTTCCGGTGCGGCGATTGTCGGTTTTTTGATTGCCCATCTATCCGGTAACCTCCTTATTTTCGGTGGACCTGAAAAAATAAATGCGTACGGGCAGGGGCTTCGCGATTTAGGTCCGTTGCTGTGGGCTCTCCGCATAGGTATCCTGGTGTTTTTTGTTCTGCACATCATTACCTCGATTTATCTTGCCGACAAAAACCGCTCTGCCCGTCCGGTCAGCTACGAAAAGAAAAAATCCATTCAGTCCACAATCGCTTCCCGCACAATGTTCTTTTCGGGTCTGACGATTCTGACCTTCGTTACGTATCATTTGCTTCATTATACGTTTGGAATTGTCCAGCCGGAGTTTTTTCACGGGGAGTATATCCTCCACGACGGACGCACCACCCATGATGTTTATTCGATGATGATTCACGGATTTCAAAACCCTTTCATCTTCATAACCTATCTTTTAGCAATGACTTTCGTTTGTATGCACCTTAGCCATGCAATCGCAAGTGCATTCCAAACACTCGGTATCAACAATACAAAATACAACAGTAAAATTAAGATGGCTGGTATGGGATTTGCAGCCCTTATTTGGATAGGGTATATGTCAATTCCCGCTGGAGTAATGGCTGGTGTGCTTAAACTTACAAATGGGGGACATTAATAATGATAACTCTTGACTCAAAAATACCGGCGGGACCTATCACGGAAAAATGGGATAAACATCGTGCCGAAATGAAACTCATCAATCCGGCGAATAAACGGAAATATACGTTGATTGTAGTAGGGACCGGTCTCGCTGGAAGCGCAGCAGCAGCTTCGCTCGCCGAACTCGGATATAAAGTTGAATGTTTTACGTTCCATGATTCGCCTCGTCGCGCGCACTCGATTGCTGCGCAGGGCGGGATTAATGCAGCAAAAAACTATCAAAACGACGGTGATAGTATTTGGCGTTTATTTTACGACACGGTAAAAGGCGGGGACTTCCGCGCCCGTGAAGCGAATGTATATCGTTTGGCGCAGGTCAGCGTTAATATTATTGACCAATGCGTGGCTCAAGGTGTTCCGTTTGCTCGTGAATATGGCGGTTATTTGGCAAACCGTTCGTTCGGCGGCGCGCAGGTTTCACGGACGTTCTATGCCAAGGGGCAAACCGGTCAGCAATTGTTACTTGGAGCATATTCCGCACTTTCGCGTCAGATAGGTGCGGGAACAGTGAATATGCATAACCGTAAGGAAATGCTGGATTTGGTGCTTGTGGACGGTCATGCACGCGGTATTGTTACCCGTGATTTGGTGACAGGTAAGATTGAATCCTTCGCTGCCGATGCCGTTATTTTAGCGACGGGCGGCTATGCCAACGTGTTCTATCTTTCAACCAATGCCAAAGCGTGTAATGTCACATCCATCTACCGCGCGCACAAAAAGGGTGCGGGATTTGCGAACCCTTGCTACACACAGATTCATCCTACATGTATTCCCGTAAGTGGTGACCACCAGTCGAAACTGACATTGATGTCCGAATCCCTCCGTAATGACGGCAGGATTTGGGTTCCGAAAAATAAAGGTGATAAACGTGCCCCACATGAAATTCCTGAAAGTGAACGCGATTATTACTTGGAGAGAAAATATCCGAGTTTTGGGAATCTGTCTCCGCGTGATATTGCTTCGCGAGCAGCCAAGGAAGCGTGCGATGACGGACGTGGAGTAGGTCCGGGCGGATACGGAGTTTATCTTGATTTTGAGGATTCAATCAAGCGTCTCAGCGAGGAAACAATCGCCGAACGCTACGGAAATCTTTTTGAAATGTACGAGCGAATCACCGGTGAAAACCCGTATAAATCACCGATGAGAATTTATCCTGCACCGCATTATACAATGGGTGGTTTGTGGGTGGATTATAATTTGATGAGTACTATTCCGGGCTTGCATGTATTGGGCGAAGCAAACTTCTCCGATCACGGTGCTAACCGCCTTGGAGCCAGTGCTCTTATGCAAGGTTTGGGAGACGGATATTTCGTTATCCCATATACAATAGGACATTACCTTGCCAGTGAAAAAACTGCGAAGGTAACAACCGATCATCCTGAATTCAAAAAAGCTGAGGAAGCGGCTACTGCTCAAACCCAACGTTTATTAAATATTAACGGGAAACGCTCAACCAATTCGTTCCATCGTGAGCTTGGACTGCTGATGTGGGATAAATGCGGTATGGCTCGAACAGACAAGAGCTTGAAAGAAGCATTGCAACGTATTCCCGAACTTCGTGAAGAATTCTGGAAGAACCTTCGCGTAACGGGCAAAGGTGAAGAACTTAACCAATCGCTAGAACACGCAGGAAGAGTAGCGGATTTTCTGGAATTTGCGGAACTCATGTGCTACGACGCACTCGAACGCGAAGAATCATGCGGCGGACATTTTCGTTCGGAATATCAAACAGAAGATGGCGAGGCATTGCGTAATGACGACAAGTTCTGTCACGCTGCCGTATGGGAGTATGACGGCGCGAACAGGAAGCCAATCCGACATAAGGAAGAATTGACCTTTGATAATGTTCACTTAGCAACTAGGAGCTACAAATGAAACTTATTCTTAAAATCTGGCGGCAGCAAAACGGACAATCCGAAGGAAAAATGGTTGATTATATGCTCGATGATGTCAGTCCCGATATGTCGTTCCTCGAAATGCTCGATGTTCTCAACGAAAAACTTATCAATAAAGGCGAAGAACCGGTTGCATTCGACCATGACTGCCGCGAAGGAATATGCGGTGCGTGCAGCTTGATGATAAACGGTGTTCCGCACGGTCCCGAAAAAGCAACGACGACATGTCAGCTTCACATGAGAAAATTCAATGACGGGGCGGAGATTGTTATCGAGCCGTGGAGAGCATCGGCATTTCCGGTGATAAAGGATTTGGTCGTGGACAGAAGTTCGTTCGACAGAATTATCCAAAAAGGCGGGTATATTTCAGCCAATACCGGTAATGCTCAGGATGGGAATACACTGCCTATCTCAAAAATTGACGCGGATGCTTCGATGGATGCTGCGGCGTGTATCGGTTGCGGCGCGTGCGTAGCTGCGTGCAAGAACGGCTCGGCTAGTTTGTTTGTTTCGGCGAAGATTGCACATTTGGGACTATTGCCGCAAGGGCAACCCGAACGCGGCAGCAGGGTACTCGCTATGGTAATGCAAATGGACGAAGAGGGCTTCGGTTCATGCACGAATACGTACGACTGCGAAGCGGCATGCCCGAAGGAAATCAGCGTAAGAAATATTGCGCGGATGAATAGGGATTATTTGAAGGCATCGCTATTCGGGGTGTAAGGGGTATTTAGGTTTTTTTAGTGGGAATTAGCCGTTTCAGCGTTTGCTGGGGCGGCTTTTTTTATCATATAGAAATTAAACGTGCTTATGAAATTGTAATTTGTTATATTGAAATTGTGACTGTTTGAAGAATACATAGTTGCTAGAAAAAATGTATAAGTGAAAAAAAGTAGAAATAACTTAATAAAGAAACTAAAATGCAGGGTATTCAAAAATTAAGAAAAATCTTCAACCTATTAAAGAAAGATATTGCAAAAGCAATTATTAGAAGATTAAGACCACAGTACCTTTATAAGTATAGAGGATTTAATGCAAGTACTATAGAAAATATATATAATTCCGAATTATGGTTTGCATGTCCATATCAATATAATGACCCTTTCGATAATCAGTTAGACTATAACTATAACTTTAATGAGGATTCAATAGGAAATTTTGCGCAACTTGTGCATGAAATAATAGCACATATACCTTCTAATGCCCTAAATGAAACTCCTACTTTCGAATGGGTAGTAAATGAACTTAAAAGTAATGATAAATATTTGCATAATATGGCAGATGGGATAGTCTCCCATATAACTGCTACAAATAGAATTTGTTGCTTTTCTTCAAAGCAAAATAATTTACTTATGTGGGCACATTATGCAGATAGCCATAAAGGTATATGCTTAGAATTCGATACATTAAAAGATTTAGATACATTTTCATCGACTGTCCCAGTACAATATGTTAAGAAATATCCTTATTTATCAATAATTAATAATTTTGAAGCTATTATAAGTAGATGTATTCTGACTAAATCGAAGGAATGGAAATATGAGAATGAGTATCGTGTAATAGAAAATCTAACACCATCTGAAAGAGATTTATTGCTGAACAATAGTATAAAACAGCAATCAAATGTACCTATTAAAAAACGGTATAAAGATGAGTCATTAAGAAGGATTATTTTTGGTTGTGGTGCTTTGCAAATAGGTACAAATAGCAATGAGATTAATAAAATAGAAAAATTTGTTTTAGAAATTAATAAATTGTTCCCTCATGTTGTATTTACAATTTCAGAAAAAGTTGTAGGAGAATTTAGAATCTTAACAGATAAAGAAATAACTGTCCAGAAAGTACTTAGTAAAATCAATGATATAAGAAATGCCCAAATATTTAGAGAAAAAGAAGTGATGCCAGTTTTTACTAATCTTTTTGAGCAAATGTATTTGAAGAGAGATTAAATTTGGAAAAATGAATGACTCGTTTTAATGAATACAATAAAACACGAAAAGGAACGCAAAGACATTAAGTTCCGTTAGGAGCATAATAACAATAGAAAACAGTGTGTACATTTTTTAACGCAAAGACGCAAAGGAACGCAAAGGGTTTTTCAGCTCCGTTAGGAGCGTCCTGTTTGTAGAATGATATTGGCATAAATTCATGAAGCTCCATTAGGAGCGACCTGATAACCACCATTGTAGTGTAAACAGGTCGCACCTAACGGCGCTATATTGATTGCTAGGGGTTCTTTTCTACAAACAGGTGGCACCTAACGGTGCTTTATGTTGGGGCTTACAATGTTGTGTCTTTGCATCGTCAAGCTCCGTTAGGAGCATAATAGCAATAGAAAACCAAGACCCAAGATCGAGAAAAGCTCCATCGGAGCGGCATAGTAATAAACAAAGAATATGTCACTCCTAACGGAGCTTCTAAACTTTCGGAAACCGTTATTCTATTACTATTGAACTCCTAACGGAGCAATGCAAGAAATCCCTCTGCGCTCTCCGCGTCTTTGCGTTGAAAAAGAATTTAACGCAGAGGCGCAAAGTTCGCTGAGGTACGCAAAGATTGGCAGCTCCGTTAGGAGCATAATAGCAATAGAAAACCCAACCCCAAAACCAGAAAAAGCTCCATCGGAGCGACATAATCATAAACAAAGAATATGCCACTCCTACGGGGCTTTTAAACTTTTGGAAAGCCGTTATTCTATTACTATGTAACTCCTAGCGGAGTAAAGCAGAATGGAACTTAACACCTTTGCGCTCTCCGCGTCTTTGCGTTTATAAAGAGAATTAACGCAAAAGGGACAAAAGGAACGCAAAGGTAGACAGTTCAGTTAGGAGCATAATAGCAATAGAAACTCAAACCCAAAACCGAAAAAGCTCCACGGAGCGACATCTATGTCACTCCTACGGAGCTTTTCTAATTCTTAAATTCTATACTATTACTATGCCACTCCAAACTGAGCTAAACACCCTAATTCCTATCCCTTACCATTCCTACCCTTCACCGAAATAGACTGCAAAAACGCGCTAAACGAAAGTGAATCCGATGTTTCGGGCGGGAGAACTACGGAATGTTCAAGAGATGATGGGGGAGCAGTGGGGGTAAGCGATTGCTCGGAGCTTATATCCGCTATCAGGTTAATCGAATGGTCGGTTGCGCCTATAAGCAAGGTTTTGCTGCCTGCCTGTATTGCATAGACTGCCCCTTTGTGAATTGACACGCGTCCAACAGCTTTTAAGTCAAACATTTGGCGTTGAGGAGCGATTTTGGACGAATACCTCTTTACGAAGAATAAGACCACACCCAACCCAGCTACACAAAGCAGCAAGGTAAGAAAAGTACGGAGAAGGGTTTCGTCTATCATTGTAACTATCGTTTAATGTTGCGGAGACGGTCTGTCGGGTCAACAAGCGTTGTAATACGAATACCAAAGTGTTTATCTACAACAACAACTTCTCCTTCAGCAACTTTCTTTCCATTAACAAGAACATCTACAGGTTCGCTGACAAGTTTATCAAACTCTACAACCGAGCCGCGACCCAGTCGCAGAATATCACGGATTAGCATACTTGTTCTGCCGAGTTCTATTGAAACAGGGAGTTGTAAGTCGTATAACAAAGCCAGTTTTGGGTCGTTCACCGTGGTTGGTTCACTGCTCGGCATATCCATCGGAGGCAAATCAGGAAAATCGGGAGTTTCAAGATTGATTCCTTGCCCGCCTTGAGCTATACCGCCACCTTCGCCAGTGAGGTCTCCGCCCTTGATAAGGGCATCTATTTCTTCTTGTGTCATGATTAATGGGTCCCCGGTTTATAGAGAATATCTTGTTCTACAAGGTCATCTTCGGTTAATTGACGTATAATTCTTATTGCTTTTTTGCCGTCGGATGTTCCCGGACGAGCTGCAAGTTTACGCTTGCCGTCAATACTTACTTCTATTTCTTGGTCTATATGGGTGGTAGTGCGAATTACATCGCCTACTTTTAGTTTGAGAAGCTCTTCGACGGTAATGGCAGATTTGCCGAGTTCGGCTATTATTTGCAAGTGAGTGTGGGCTATTTGCTGTTTCATTACCGCCATATTCTCACGCATACGGTGAGGAGATTGAACTGAAAGAGTAGAGATTTGCTGGCGGTTGAGCCGTGTAAGTACATCTTCAAGAGCAAAAGTAGGGAAGCAAAGGTTCATTAAATATGAGTGCATTCCTACGTTCACATCAAATGAAATTACCACAACGATTTCCGATGAAGGCGCAATTTGCACAAAGTCCGCTTCGGTTTCCAAACGTGAATATTGAAAGTTAAGTTCGGCAATAGACCGCCAAGCTGTTTGTAAATCTGCTAGGGCGTGTTCGATAATTCCTCTCATTACCGCCTGTTCAATTGGAGTAATTGTTCGCGGTTTACGGGTAGTTTCAGTGTTGCCACCAAGTAATCTCTCTACAATTGAAAGCGCAAGCTGCGGACTGACTTCCATTATTCCTGTTCCGTCTGTGCCTTCGAGGTCGAAAACGTAGATACAACTCGGATTGGAAATTGAAAGAATAAATTCAGAGTAAAATAACTGGTCTACAGAAGTAACGCTGATTGAAACAATCGTCTGCAGTTTGGAAACTAAATAATAGCCGAAAATTTCGGCAAAATTTTCGTGAACGTTTTGAAGTGTGCGGACTTGATTCTTAGAAATACGATTTGGACGACGGAAATCATACGTCCCGATATCACTACGGCGCATTCCTTTGCCTTGGAGAATATCATCCACGTCCACAGTGCCTGTGGACATTTCGGACAATAGACTGTCAATTTCATTTTGTGAGAGTACTTCTGCCATAGTTTTTCCTTTGGTACAAATTCAACAACTTGTTATTGAATAAGGAATTTGGACATATATACATTCCGAAGTTTAATATCATGGAAATAGGGTTTGATTTCTTTCTTAAGAATTATGGGAAGTGAATCCTGAAGTCCTTGCTGCTGCAATTCTTCAAGGGAATACGAACGAAGTTTTTTTAGAACTTCACTCTGAATAGGCAGCATAAGTTCTTTTTCTACAATATCCTTAGCTTTCTCATCCTCTACTTCAAAACCGAGAGCGACTACTACATAACGAGTAGAAGAGCCGCGCGGACTGAAAATTAAATCTTCTTTAGTCGGTACAACTATTTTGACCACTTTTGTAGCAGTTTCTTCTTCTTCCTCTTCGGCAGCATCTTCATTATGCTTTTGAGTTTTCTCTTTTTTAGGGTCTGATTTATCATTCGGTGAAGAGCCAAATATTTTTACTCCGATAAAGATACCCACAGCGAATACTACTGCAACCAATACACCGGCGATTAATCCTGTAACTAGTGTAGGTTTCTTTTTTGTTGAACCGGATTCGCCGGAGCTTTGGTTTTTATCATCAGCCATTGAAAATCCTCCTGAAATACAGTAAAGTAAGAGATAACGAAACAGTTTCTACGAAAAATGTGCCAAAGTTGCTACTCGACATTATAGAGGCAAAATCAAGGAAAAAATGGTCATTTTCCGAAATTAAAACAAAGCACTGGCGAATAATATCCAATGTTATGGCTTGGGGATAATAGTTCGCCGACCGATACTATGATATTCAATTCCGGCAGTTTCCATTGTATGCAGCTCATAGAGGTTTCTACCGTCAAAGATAATCGGTTCGTTGAGCATTTGTTTGATTTTTGCAAAATCCGGCTTGCGAAATTCCTGCCATTCGGTTGCAATGATAAGAGCATCGGCTTCTGAAAGTGCATCCATCGCGGATGTTGCGAATGCAACGGTAGTGCCGTAGCGGCGCTCCGAATTTGCTGTAGCTTCCGGGTCGTATGCAGTAACACTTGCACCGGCTTCAAGTAAGCTGTCTATAATTCGGAATGCTGGCGATTCACGGGTATCGTCTGTATCCGGTTTGAATGCAAGTCCCCATAATGCAAATTTTTTCCCCGCAATAGAGCCGAAACGGTCAGTAATGCGATTGATAAATCGTTCGATTTGTTCATGATTGACTTCTTCGACCGCTTTCATTATTTTGAGTGGTCGCTGTGCGGCATCTGTCGAATGAATAAGGGCTTTAACATCCTTCGGGAAGCAGCTACCTCCATAGCCGATACCGGCAAACAGAAATCGTTTCCCGATTCGAGAATCCGAACCGATTCCGATGCGTACATTCTCAATATCCGCTCCAACCAATTCACAGTAATTAGAGAGGTCGTTCATAAACGAAATGCGCATTGCTAAAAAGCAATTTGCAGCATATTTGGTAATTTCTGCGCTTTTTTCGTCCATCACATACACCGGATTACCACTCCGAACGAATGGTTCGTACAAATCACGCATGACTGCTTCTGCTGATTTGCTGGATGTACCTACTACCACACGGTCGGGTTTCATAAAATCTTCAACTGCAAATCCTTCCCGCAGGAACTCTGGGTTGCTCACAATTTCTACAGAACCGCCATTTGGAATAATTCCGTGAACAACTGCCCGCACTTTATCTACAGTTCCTACAGGAACAGTACTTTTATTGACTAATATTCGTGGGGCATCAATGCCGTCCCTTACTATAATCCGAGCTATATCTGCTGCGGCATTTAAAACATACTGTAAGTCAGCCGAGCCGTCTTCATCAGGCGGGGTAGGCAAACACAAAAAAAGAAGAGTACACCGATGTACCGCCGCTGCTAAATCAGTAGTAAAATGAAGTCGCCCTTTTTTGATGTTTCTATCTAAAATATGGTCCAAATCAGGTTCGTAAATAGGCAGGATCCCATTGCGTAGTTTCTCTACTTTTGCTTCGTCAATATCTACACACAGGACGCTGTTGCCGCTTTCTGCGAAGCATGTTCCACTTACAAGACCTACATAACCTGTTCCAATTACTCCAATTGAGTATGACATTCAATATCCTTTATTACGGTGAGTACCTAAAAAATAAAATAATGGTTTATAACTAATATTCTACAAAGATAACTACAAAGAGGCGGCTGTACAATTCCCAACTGTGATTCGCAAGCAGCCGTTCAAAGTTTTCGTTCTTGGCAAATATTTTTTTAATGATTTACAAGTTTGATTATCACAAGGATGAGTACTGCAAGTGCAGCAAGTGACAATGCGAATTTTACCAAACGGCGAGCAATTGCAAAAACAATACCAAGGGCAACAATGCCAATAATCACCAGGGTAAATGGCGGAAGAGTTGAAACAAATTCAAGGAATAGGAGTGAAATATTCATGTTGTGTCCGAATTAGTTAATCCAGTCTAAATGTAAATGGAATAATACCGGTCATCTCTGTATTACTGCTGATTGGATTGAATTTCCAGCGACGCAACGCATTCATTGCAGCACGTTCGAGCAATGGATCACCTTTTTGGAGTGGAATCATTGTGCCGACTGTTCCGTCCGGATGAACGGTAAATTTAATGCGAATTTGACTTGAAGTTGCTCCCGGAGGAAATGGAGGAATAATTTTATTAAGTACTGTCCGATTGCCACCGCCACCCCAATCTATTTCACCGAGACCTTCACCCTTACCTTTGCCACTGCCGCTCTCACCCAGACCATCTCCGCTCACCGAACCGTTCTTAGCACCTACATCTTTGGTTGAAGTTGCATCACTTTGATTCTTAGAAGGATTTTTTGAAGCGATATCCTTTGTAGGGGTAATATTATTGCTTTGGTTAATATCTGTTGAAGCAATTTTAGGTGATTTAGAGCTTGAAGTTTTTTGTGCATCCTCTAGTGGGTTAGAAGAAGTTTTACCCCTTTGTTTTGCGCCTTCCCTCGTTAAATTCCCCTTTCTTAGTCCTGTGCCGTCACCTTTCCCAAAGTTAAGAATGGTAATCGGTGTGGACTGTTCTTCTTGACGTTGGTATGGATCAACCCTTAAATCAATAAACATTGCAAGCAAAAGCAAAAGCAGGATTATTGCAGATGCAATAAAGAAGCCGCGGGCTGTAAATTTATCCCACGGAATGACAAGCTTAATCCCTGTTTCGTTTTCTTCTGAGGTGTGGTGCATAATTCACCAAAAGTGGTACAACATGATTAGTAGAACAGTACAATCAGCGAACTCTGTCTATCCAACATTGAGCCAAGCCGAACTGTTTGGCGGCTGCTTCTGCTTCATCACGCGAAGCGAACGAACCGAACCGAACTCTATACCATGTTTTTCCACGAATCAACTGTTCACTCATCGAGATATTTGCTGCATTACGCGATTTGAGACGTTCGAGTCGCTCTGTTGCGTCGTCTTTTGAAGGAGACGAATACACTTGAACCATAAACACCGGCTGTACTGTTTGATTATGAGACGTTGATGCCGATGCGTTATTATGAGCCAAAGCTTTTGAGCGAACTTTGTGTTTTATAACTGGTTGTTCAATTAGAGCCGGTTTTTCTTTTGGAATTTCAGCAGTCTTTTCTATTTTTTTTAATGGTTTCTGAATCGGCTTTATTTTTTCTTTCAGTTCTTCGTGCAGTACAGGTTTAATTTCTTCATGTTTTACCGGCTCAGCAATTGCAATTTCATGTGGTTTTTCATGTACCGCGACAGTATCCGCAGCAACCGGAATATCAGCTTTGACCGAGTCGTGAACTTCTGCATGAACTTCTGCATGAGCTGTATCGTGAACTTCAGCTTTGGCAATTGTATGTGGAACTATGGAATCGTGGCTTACAGTCGGAGCAGGCGATTTCTGCTCAAACAAGCCGGTTATAGCCGGATAGTAACGATAAGCCCCATAACCGACAGCAGCAAGAACTACTGTAGCCAATGCCCAAATCATCATTTTCTTGCGTTTTTTTTCATCACGAGGTTTGACCTGTTTTGGAATGGATGGAGTAGGCGTAGGAGGAATAACCGGGTCAATAGGTGGTTCCGGAGTATTTGCCGCCATTTCTGCAGCCATTGTCGCATAGCTTGAATAGGGAGTTTCTTCGGGATACTGCTCAAATGATGTCTGAGGGGTTTGTTGAATCTCGGCATCGCCTTCCAATTTATATGTTGACGGATGATGAGCTTCAATATCAGCAAGGTTAATTTGATCAGTGGAATCAGAATCCTCAACAGGAGTGAAGTTTTTATTTGATTTTGCCAATTCCGGTTGTGGTAGTTCTGACTGTTTCGGTGTATTTGCCTTGCGTTCTTTTGAACGCTCAACATCTTGTTTCAGAAGTAAAACCCACTCATCATCAATTTTTTCAAATACTTCAGCAGACTGTTTCGAACTGTCAGTAGGTGAATCTTTTTGCTCTAAAGAGCTACGTGAAGAAGAATATTGACCTGCATCTATATCATCGCTAAGTGAACCCGACCGTTCGAATGTAACATTAGGATTATCTCGTTCTTCGCCGAGAGCCGGACGATATGTACTAATCCGCTCGAGCGGTTCCAAATCATCATCTTCAGGATTTTGTTGTTGGTTTGGGGTAGTTGCTGAATATTGACGGGTTGGTTCAGTCGTAGCGTTAAAATCTTCATCAGTATCACTATCCTCCTGATGAGTAGCCGTATCAGTAAACTTCGATAAATCACCCGGATAATTATCCAAATGCTCTAAAGCAAAAGAATCATCGTCGTGAGCATCAAACCCACCCAAATCCTCATCATCATGAGGTTTATTTTCATCAATATTCATATACTGTATCCCCTGTAAAGTATTCTCCGGAGAGGGCTTGTCGTTCCTTGTATTAAAATTGCCAGTTAATTCCGGCAGCAATAAACACACCACGCTCTTTATAGCCGTTCCAGAGAAAAACAGTAGAATTAAAAATATTATCTAACCGTAAATGTGCCCTTAGCGACTTAGTCAGCAGGTATTCCCCCTGAAGGTTGACCGTGATAAATCCTGACAATTCTTGCAGTTTGCCAATATCTGCATAGCGAAGCGACATATATTGCGCCGTAATTTGTGTGCCAATTTGTTCGGACCAGTCGCGATGCCACGAACTTATGATTTTTAATGATGGGATATAAGGAACACTTGATGAATCGGGAGCATCGGTAAGCATTGCTGAGGTAACAGCTCCAAAAGCAGAAATATGGTCAACATGGGATACTTTATATCCAATTTCGCCGCTAAATTCCATGCTCGAAACCTCGGCATACATTGGCTGAAACGTTCCTACTGATGTTGAGATATAAAGTGGTGTATTGGAAACAAGTTTGTAAAGAATTCCGGCAGAAGCAGAAAAAGTCTCTAGGGGATGATAATTGATACTTGCTTTTGCGGAGATATGGTTGCGCGGGAAGGATACCAAAGCGGAATCAGCTAAATATGGATTGAACTGCAACATCTCACGGAAACTATTATTCTCCAAACCCGTAAGTAATCCGCCCCGCAATGTAAATAGATGCGAAAAACGATACTCCGCACTGCCCGACAGCTTAATTCCTGCCAGTGTTACATTTGCAGAAGTATTGGCAGTTTGAATAGCGGCGATACCATCGAAAGTGAAATTATCCACCATGTATTCGGCAAAGCCACCCGCCTCTATGAAATTTGAAGAGTTTCCACGAACAGTATGCAAATCAAGTAGTAACTTTCCCCCTATGATAATATCATTCCACGTGTTTTGGATTGCTAATTGACCGTTCAGTGCATTGTCGGTTGCTCCGCCACTGTTTTCCTGTGAAAGTGAAGTACTTGACCAACTGCCCCCTGCAGAATAACCAAATGAATTATAGCTTCCCTTTACTCCAATTTTTGCTGAAAAGTCGGTTGCCGTGCGTTCGGGTGCAGTGGGGAGCGCAAATAAATTATATGCCTTGCGACTAAAATCAAATGTAGTTTCCGTTTTGCTCCCACCAAAAAACACGAACTTTTCGGGTGCAATATAATCAGCGTGCAAATGTGCAGTAATACGACTGAATTCAGCATTATCAAGATGTCCGCCGCTTGAAGCATACCCTGCAAGAGCATTAATAGTATAACCGCTGAACTCGGTTCTGTAGCCGGCATCAATTACAGGGGAGATAAACTGTCCGAATTCACCGCGAACAAAACCCCTTGAAAACTGTGGGACAGTACGGTTGAATCGAAGCATTCCGAGCGGAAGAAGCAGGGCGGGTTGTTTCTCCAAAGAGTTGAGCGAGTCAAGTTCCTTAGCAGTGAGCGGAGCGGGTTTTCGAGGCATTTGCTTCGTTCCTGCGGGGACATCTATTTTTTCAGTGCCGCTAATGATAATGTCCGGCAATTCAAGTGGTTGCGGACTTGTCGGCTGTTGCGCCCAGAGAGATACAACGGGTGCAAGCAGAAGAAAAATTATTGTGCTGAATCGCGTGAACATAATAGTTAAATAGTCGGTTAAACGGAGGTTCTTATGGATTTCTATGGCACTTTTGGCAATCGTTTGAGTCGTGATTGAGCAGTTTTGCCGTAGTCGTCTGTCGGGCGTAATTTCACAATTGTTTTGTAAATATCCCTTGCTGCTTCAATGTCGTTTGTTTGCTCATAACATTCGCCTAAGCCAATCATTGAAAGCGTGTACCAGTCTTCCACGCCTGAAAACTTATCACTTACAATCTTAAACGCTGCAAGAGCATTCGGATAATTCTTTTCTCTGAGCCATAATTCACCAATACGATATGCACCTTCCGCAGCTAACAAGGGGTTGTCCTCACGGGTGGAAAGTATTGTGAACTCTGCTCGTGCGCTGTCTGTAAGACCTTTATTCCGAAGATACATTGCAATTCGATAGCGGCTCTGGTCTGCATATTCATTGTTTTTGAAATTGACGGTAACATCACGGTAGAGCTGCAGTGCTGCTACTGTATCACCGCGAGTGTAGGTGATTTGAGCGCGTTCAAATCCCGCTTCGGCTGCTGCATTATTAGCAGGGAATTGAACTTGCACCAGTTGAAACAATGAATCTGCCCTCAAAGCATTTTGCTGGTCTAGGTTCATTTTGGCAAACTCTAACAAACTGAGCGGAGCAAACTCACTTTTAGGAAATTTTTTCAAAATTTCATTCATCGTTTCTTCCGCCTTCACCGGCTCATTTATTCCAATATAACTTTTTTCGAGATAGTAGAGCGCTTCGGCATTACGGTCATTTTCCGGGTATTTTTTCAAGTAATTTTCAAACTCGGAAATTGCACTTGAGAAATTCTTGTTAGTTGAAAACTTAAATGCTTTATTGAAAGAAAGTTCTTTGGAAACTTCCAGTTGCGGGTTACCTTCGATGAATGTATCGGCTATTTGATTCGCTTCTTCTGTTCTTCCAAGTGATTCAAGGCAGAACTGCATACTTTTAACAGCTTCACCGGCATACGGACTTGACGGGTAGGAGTTGAGGACAACCTTGTATGCTTCTATTGCTTTCTCGAAATCACCTGAATTATAATAGCTGTCACCGATTGAGTAATATGCCTGGGCAAGTAAATCGCTGCTTGGATATGCTTCGATAAGCTTATTATAATCCAAAATTGATTCATCATATTTTTTCTGTTGGAAGTGTGCCCAGCCAACCGAATACAAAGCACGGGGCGCAAGGGAAGACTTAGGGTAATTTTTTACGTATGACTTAAATGCTTCGACTGATTTGTCGTATTCCCGCATCCTGTAATATGCCTGTCCTACTTGATAGGAAGCATACTGACCTTCGTCTGTTTTAGGCGAACGTGATGCTGCTTGGCGGTATGATTCGGCTGCCTTGCCATATTCTTTCAAAATATAGTGTCCGTCACCTTTGCGAATCAGGGCTTCGGCTGCAAATCTGGTTTCGGGAAAATCTTTGACCAGTTTTGCAAAATATGCTGCACTGTTTGCAAAGTCTTGTTTACGGAAATACGTCCAGCCCAGACCGTACAGTGCTTCTTCCACACGCTTTCCGGCAGGATAATTATCGAGAATTTGGCGGTAGAAATCCTCAGCATTTTTGAGGAGTTCGGTGCGATAATAGCTTTCTGCCAACCAAAACGTTGCTTCATCTTTGCGCGGGTCGGTTTTGTGTTCTCCTAGGAATGTCGTGAGCGCGGAAATTGCTTCCCTCTGCTGCATATTTTGAGAATAGGCAATCCCTTGTTTGAGACGGGCTTCGGCTAAGTATTTTTCCCGAAGCGGCATCGAAACAAGAGTGCTTGCTTTGGAGAGCTTTTCGGCTGTAGAATATGCCCGCGCAGCTTTGCCGTATGATTGTTGCTCCAGATACACTGCTCCCAGCAGCAGTTGGATTCGCGCTGAAGTTGCAGCATCGGGTGATTCTCTGTCTGCGCGTTCCAGTGATTTACGCGCATTGTCATACTGTAAGTTCTCGTAATACATTTGCCCGCTTTCGAGCAATACTTGTGCTAGATACGGGTAGTTCGGCAAAACCGAAAGTGAAGAAAATTCACGGAGTGCCTGCTCCCGATTACCGGCAAGTTTCAAGGCAACTGCGTGGTACAGTTGAGCCAGCGAAAGAGTTGCATCTGCTTGTGCGTCGGTGGTGCTGTCGAGAATTGTTTGATAGGTTAAAGCGGCTTCGATATATTTTCCAAGGTTCAATAATGACCAACCCTTTGCAACAATCGCCTGACGAAATAGCGGAGAAGCAGGAAATTTCTTCGAGAAATCGGTAAAAACAGCCAATGCTGAATCGTACTGAGCGGCAAGATTATATGCCTGACCTCTTAAATAGAGAATCTCCTCACCGGCGTGTTCAATCGAAGTTTGCGGTTCGAATAATGCACCGATGGAATCTGAAGCCAGAATATGATTGAGAGCATTCTCCGCACTTTCGATATGCATGAGTGCAGACGAGTAATCTCGCTCGCGGAGTTCATTGCTTGCAGAGCGAACTAATGAAGAGATATGAGTGTTTCTCCGGCTGTATTTTTGTCGAATCGAACTGAAGTATTTGATGGCTTCTTCGGTGCGTCTGTTAGATTCTGCGATAAATCCCATTCCGAAAACGGCATCATCGGCATAGATTCCCGAAGGGTATCGCGAAGCTGTCAGTTCAAATTGAGTGCGTGCATCATCATGCTTTCCGAGGAGGATATTACACGTTGCATTCCAATAAATTGCAGTTCCGGCGATGGTAAGATAGCTTGAATCGCCGCGTAGAATAAACTCTTGTTCTGCCGAATTCTGCGCGTGAACATAATAACTGATTGCTCGGTCGTAATGTTCTTCTTTTGTGGCTATTGTACCGCGCTCCAGCCATGCGTGGGCTATTAGCGGAGAATTTGGGCGGTGGGTAATGAAATCCGAAAGTGTGGCATCTGCCCCTGATTGATTACCGGAAGCCGACTCTATCATGCTCTTGAGTAAAGCCGCTTTATCGGCGGCTGCCGATTCGGGGAAGCGTTCAATTGCCTGGCGCAAAGCCCGTTCAGAGCTGTAGAGCAGACCTTTGGTATAGAACGATTCGCTCGAAGTAACTATAGAGCTGCCATGCTCAACCAACGGTGAAATAAGCTGCGCCTCGCAGGAAACTGCTAACAATATAATAGCCAAAGCAACGCAACAAAGACGTGCCATAACACTCTCAATAGGGAATAAAAATCGAAGGGTTCGATATATAGACTGGCAAACCACTTCTATTCAATAGAATATGGGGTTTGCAAATACTACTCTACGGAATAGAAATGCCTCTATACAGAACTGCTGCACCGAAAATATACGAAATTTTACTCAGAAACGAATGAAGGGGGTTTGGATTGCGGAAGATTTTTGAGGGGGAGGGGGAACTATTTATTAACTCTCTACAAAAGTTGCAATGGTTCTATCTATGTATAAATAATTACTTCGATAACTGTATAGTGTAAGTAATGCATTGTGCTAATGATAGTTTTTTTGTATTTCTACTCAGCTTATTCTTCCGTTAAATATTACCAATCATTCACGTCACGATTTTCATTTTCCCGCCGCCGAAATTCTCCGTAAATTTGCCGCATGAAGAAGTATTCCTATCAGATTACGATACTCACGGTTGCGCTCTTGGTTGCTTTTGCCGGAAGCGGGCGGGTTTATTCCCAGAAATTTACGGATGTGGGGAATATCCGCCTTTCTATCGGCGGTTTCGGGACAATCGGTAATAATTTTTCAGGGCTGCCTGCAATTCCATCATGTGAATACCCTCGCGGCAGCGGAATTGAACACATCTCGCTTGGCGGGTTGTGGGTGGGCGGTGTCAAGAATTTTAACGGTAACCGTGTACGGGCTGTTACCACAGCAGCAGTTGAAGGTACGGTTCAGATTGGTCAGGGGTTTGAATTTACCAATCCGATTGGTCAGGAACTTGGGCAGAGATCATCTGATGTGCTTAATCTCTATTATACACCGTCGGCAATCAGCCAATTGGATTTTTTCTCAGAGTTCACCGATACTAACCTGAATGTCCCTTCGAGTGGTGAGCGGATACCGCGGCACGACTACCCGCTTGGCTTGGGAGTGCATTTCGAGTCCTATTCATGGAGCTATTCCTTTGCCGATTTCTTTGTTATCCTAACCTATACTATCAAAAACGTAAGCTCCACACCGATAGACAGTGTCTATGTGGGCTTGTGGAATGAAATGGCAGTAGGAAATACCCGCCTCGGAAAAAACAGGGCAGGTTCGACCGGGTACTATTCCGAAGGTGCTAACGGACTCGTTGATTCACTCAGAATGATTTATGAGTGGGATGCAGGGCTGGACAACGGCTATGCAGACAGCTACGTGGCACTGCGCCTGTTGGGTGCTACTCCCGAAGCGGGAACTACTTTCTACAATGCATGGGTGTACCGCAATGCAAACGGCGATGAATGGCAGCAATCACCTGTGGATGACGACCAGAAATATCGCCGCCTATCGGCTACATTTCTTAACCAAGTATCAATAGCCGAGGCAACGCCGATACTTCAAAAACCGGGTAGCAGAACCTCGATGGTTTCCACCGGACCATATACACGACTAGAACCCGGTGATTCCATAAAGGTTAATTTTGCGGTCATCTGTGCAAAAAGGACAGGTCCGCAAACTGTTGATAATGAACTGACCAGACGTACCTTGATTGCAAATGCAAATTGGGCGCAACGCGCTTATAACGGTACAGACCAAAACGGAAATAATACATTGGATTCAAATGAAATTGACCTCAATGGCGACGGAAAGATTGTACGGTATATTCTTCCTGCTCCGCCGCCCTCTCCGCGATATAAAATAGCGTTGGAGGAAGGAAAGGCGACGTTGTATTGGTCGGATAATGCCGAAAATTCAATTGACCTCTTTACCAAACGGAAGAATTTTGAAGGGTATAATATTTACCGTTCCAATGCTGCCGATGATATTGCCGGAAATCCGGCTCTGCACCTTGTTGCCACTTTCGATAAAAAAGGTGATAAGATTGGGTATGACAACGGTTTTGATGCTATTCAAATCGTTGATTCCGAAGGTAAACCGACAAGAAGATATTTTGAAAGCGATACGGTCGGATATACATACAAATACTCATTTGACGGAATACTGTCCGGCTGGCAATACAGTTCTGCGGTAACGGCATTCAGTGACGGAGATGCACTGTCGGGGCTTCCGTCGTTGGAATCGAGTATTCTAGCAACAGAGAAGCGGTTCATTCCGGGTACAAATCCTGATTCATCAGGGAATAACGATGTTGGAATATACCCCAATCCCTACTATACTTCAGCCGGATGGGATGCAAAAGTGAATGTAGAACGCGGTCGAAAAATCTATTTCTACAATCTTCCCGCTCATGCGAGGGTTACGATATTCTCGCTATCCGGTGATAAGGTTCATTCATTTAGCCATGAAGCAGGGGTGTCGGATGGTGCAGATATTCAGTGGTTCGAGCAAACAGGTACTACAGGTGCTACCAAACCGCAATTCAGCGGGGGGCAACACGCATGGGACTTGCTCACCGCCTACGAACAGCCGGTTGCCGCCGGAATGTATATCGTTCATGTGGAAGATATACAAACAGGGAAGACCAAAACAGGGAAATTCTTGATTCTAAAGTAGTTTTTTACTGAGAAAATTCAGTTATCCTATTAATTTATTGGAGTTCTTATGAAAAAATTGTTCCTTGTGTTATGCATGGGAATTATTGCCGTCAGTGCAATGTCGGCGCAGGATTATAAGCAGGTAAGTGTCAAAGACGCCGCAGCTATTCCGAGTGATTCACTCGCAAAAGGTTCGCTTGTCTCCCCGCAGATGGGCGATACAGTCAAAATTACAGGGGTCGTTACGATTCCGCCTGTTGTAAATTATCCGTCGGATAACCGCCAAATTCTGATTGCAGGCAGTCGGAATTGGGCTGTATTCTTGCGTGATACGAGCAATGCGGTTGTAGATTTTTCGGGTATCCTTGTTATTTGTGATACAAATTATTCGGCATCGCTTTTTAATCGTATGAAGGTAGGGAATATAGTTGAAGTAACAGCAGTAATTACAAATTTTCCAGTAGGGAAATTAGGGATTATCCAAGCGCAAACCATTCCGAATACTATTGTTTCGTTCATAGACGAAGGAAAAGTATTGCCACCTCTTCCAAAAGTGAAGATTGCTGATTTTATGCAGGGTGCCGTACCGGGTAGTCCGCAATTCGTAACGGGCGGAAAATACTGCAACACAAAAGTAGAATTTAATGATCTTACCGTTGCCTCCACAACTACCAATGCCGCCGGTCGCACTACTATAATTGTAAGCGATGCAAGTGGTAATCAAATGTATTTGCGCGACCAGTCTAATTATTTTAGAACAGATGCTCTCAAACTGGCTAATTTTGTTGCGCCGGCGGTTGGGCAGAAAATTACGTCGCTCAAAGGGTATATTACATCAAACTCGGTATCGGGACAAACCATACCGTTCATGATTTCACCGGGTGTTCTTGAAGATGTGGTGCTTGATGCAAATGCACCTCCTGTTATCGTGAGTGCCCGGCGTGTTGTTCTTGATAATGCGTTCCCTAAATCAACGGAAGATGTTCCTGTGGGAATTACTCTTCGAGTGGGTAAGACCGGGTTGAAATATGTTCAAGTCAAATATTCAATTAATGGCGGACCAATGCAGTCATTAGAGGCAGCGAAAGGTAATGATACAATTTATGCTGCGAATATCCCTAAACAAGCCGAAAACACACTTGTCAGATGGAAAGTCGAAGTATCCGATTCGAATAATATAGTCGTAAAATTCCCGACTGCCGATACTGCTGTGTTTTACTATCGAGTGCTTGACCGCGCCCCGATGATTAAAGATATTCGCGAGCAATTCACTTCAACAGGCGGGTCTGCCTACTCCGGTTATTACGCTACAGTTGTCGGGACAGTTACAGCCGATGCGGGAGACATTCCAAACAAGCCGCTGAATGCTCCGAGAGTATATGTGCAGGACAGCCAAGACGGATATTCCGGTATTTTCCTCAATACGACATCGCCTACAAGCAAGGTACGTGCATTCTCGAGAGGTGACAAAGTTAGTGTTTACGGGATGGTTCGCGAATTGAACGGAACGACAATGATTGATTCTATTAGTAATGAAAATGCAAAGTTGCTTCCAGAACCGGGAACAAGCTATACACCAAAACTCCTCACAACTGCCGACTATATCGGAAAGAGACAGGGTACTCCAAGTGTAGAACAGTGGGAAAATATGTATGTTGAGTTCAAAAATGTTGTAGTAGCTGATACTAATGCAGACGGAACGGTTAACTTCGGTGAATTTAATATGGTGGATGCTAATTTATTCGGTACGGGAACAGAAGCTACAGCTAAACTTCGTGTAGAAACAGATGACGGCGTCACAAAATATGCAACCAAGCCGACTGATGATAAAATCGTCCTCCAGCGCGGTCAGGTAATTTCCGACATCAAAGGAATTATGATTTACAGTTTTAGTAATTTCAAACTTGTTCCCCGTAAGGATGATGATGTGGTTTTGGGTGCTACAGTCGTTGAAGAGCTTGAATCCCCTCTAGCTGGGTTTGCTGTTGCTGCTTATCCTAATCCTATGCAATCAAATGGAGCAATTGAAGTTACTTTCACCGCTGCTTCGGTTGCATCAGTGAAGGTAATTGATATGGCAGGAAATACAGTCGCAACAATTCCAAGCATGGAGTTTCCAGCGGGCAGTTTCCGCGTTCATTTGAATACAGCAGCACTCTCAAGTGGTGTTTATGCATGCGTAGTGGAAACAGAAGAAGGGAATACACAAACGGTACAATTGGCTGTGACTAAGTAAATCGTTCATTAGCAGTTACCCGTAAAATTATAGTCTGCGAATGCAGAGCATTACGGTTGAATTATACGGATATAAGTTAAGAAGCAACATATGTTGTTGTTTTGTCATCTATTGAAAAGTCAGGTCAGTTGCTACAACTGACCTTATACAAAAAACCATATTTGGCAAGTATTTATAGTCGGTTGTAGCAACCGACTTGACTTCAATTACATCATATAGTATCCAAAAACTACCAATGTAATATCTCTTAATTTATTTTGTATTGCAACATAGCCCACGGTTTCAACCGTTGGAACACATAAAAAAAGACAGCCCGTGAAAAACATCACGGGCTGTCTTTTTTTCTATTCGAGAAAGCGATTAATGAATAATCGCCACAGCAGTTACTTCCGTTCTCCCCAAAGCGCGGAGAGCAATCCGATACATTCCTGAGGGATAATGTGAACTATTCATTGTGAAGTGCTGCACGGTTGAGCTTGCAGTACCGTTATAGAGAGTAGCAACTTCTTGCCCTAGTGCATTCAGCAATACAATCGAAGCATGAGTAGGGGCGGGTGAGTCCACAGAATATGAAATAACACTTTCGCCGGTAATGGTATTTGGAACAGCTTCGAGCGAAAGTATTTGCTCTGCAATTGTTCCGTCGTCATTCACACCGACAGGTCCTGCCATGCCTACTAAACGGACGCTAACGGAAGAATTAAGCTCGTCATTTGTTTCTACACCCAAACGTGCTGTTTTAGCACCGGTTGAGGTAGGAGCAAACTCTACCGTTACTATCATTTTTTCACCGAAAGCTAAAGTTCTTTTACCAAATTCATCGAGCGGAGGGGAAAAACTGAGTACTTTAAATCCCTTATTTGCTAATGCGACTGATGCTCCTGATATGGTTAATCCAACTTCATTGGCAGGAGTAATTTCTACCAACATTTGTTTTGTTTGCCCTACAGGAACAGTCCCGAAATTTAGCGTGTCGAGGTTTGCAACGGCTGTTGCTTTAGGAGCAACTCGGAATTGTTGGTATATTTCCGTACCGAAATCACCGTCAAATCTATGGATTAGATTTCCTTTATTGGTAAATGAAAGTGACCCCTCGCCAAAATCTGCTTTGGTAGCCCACCAGTTCAATCCAAAATGAAGTTTGTTTCTAAGACGAAATTCATAACATCCGTTTGCAAGGTTGAATGTGTCCGCGTAAGTTGCGTAGTCAGCTAAATTATCCCGATGCCTAATTACTGTACCGTCTGAATTTGTAAGCGTCCATTCGTATTGCTCACTTGCATATTTATTTGTTTTCAGGTTAACTTCAAAATTACTGTAATAGGTGGGGGGTATGTCAAAAGTTGTTATACCGCTATTGTTCACAGCGTATCCGTCTTGTTGCCCGTTTGGTTTGGAAAGTTCCACTTCAAAAATATTGTCACCTGTCCACGTACCCCAATCAAACGGGGGTAATGAAATTTCTCGTTCCTCCATGAATTGCAAATTTCCTTTCCATGTATAGGTAGTTTGACCTCCTCCACGTACTCCATATTTAATATCAAGTGTGGTAATCGGAGTAGAACCGCTGTTGCGAATACGAATGACAGGACTTCCGCAAATAGGATTTACACGTTTGAAGAAAGCATCTTTAGAAGGTGAAATAATTTTTTCGAGTGAGGCATCAAGCGGAATATTTGGTGCTCCATACGTAAAAAGATATGATGTAAATACGTAATATGGAGGAGTTCCTGCCCCACCTGTTGGGAATGTAAAGCTCTCCATATCCATATCAATATCCAGAGAGTCACCTGCTGTTATACTTGGTGTGAGTTCGTAATCAAACGGAGTAACTTCTGCACCGGGACACCAATTCGACCGGCTATATACCCACGTTCCAAGTTGTGGATAGACAGGGTTTAAGCCACATGTTTCACGCCATACATCACGTTCAAATAGACGCTCACCTTTAATTTTAATATACTGTTTTTTATTACAGAACTCGGCACAGTTGTCGGGGGCTTGTCCGAATCCGTGACCTGTTTGGGTAATACGAAGTCTTGCACCTTTAGCTGTCGGGGGGATATACCCTTTTTTAGGGACTAAAAATTCTTCGATGGATTTCGGCTGTCCGTATTGCGATTCACCATTCCACAACGGTTGGATTGAAATGACATCACGAGGCGGTGTGCCGGTGATGAAGTCGAATGTAAGTTCCAAATCCTCTTGCATTACGTTAGGATCCCATGGATTGCGCATATATGCATCTATGTAAACTGAGTCGTGAAGCAGAGGCGCAAAGTCAGTTACATCCACTGTCCATGTAAATCCTGTACCTAAACTTAGTCCGTTGCCATAAGGCGAAATGTAGCGCATAATCTCGTAACGTTGAGCATCCACGTGTTTTGCACTGTCGGGTTTCGCATAGTTTGGCTTTGCAATAAATACATAATAAAGATAATCCCACTCGCCGCAGGGTTTACCGGGGGGGCAGCGAAGTTTGTAATTCATAAGTATCTTCTGATATTTTACTGTAGGAGCTGGACACTTAAACCAAACCCGTTGATTCCCTAAAAATTCTACTGCACGAACTTTAATTGTATCGCCGTCGGCAGCATAAATTGTAGAAAAAGAGCAGAGCATCCCTGCAAGTAAAACCATGAATGCAGGAATAATCTGTCGAAAACGAAAAGAAGAAGTACGTACTGGCATAATGAACCCCTCATTATAAACTGATAAGAATTGGGATGAATATATAGAAATGAAAACAATTTCTTTTGCAATATACTATTTTGTTTTGATTGTAACTTGTGAATTGTGATATTGGTGGTTATATTTGCTATATCGGTACGGGCAAGCATAGTTTTAATCCCGGATTGAGAGCTTTTCAATCATATTATAAAGAAACATTATGGCATCCTTTTCAACTCAGCAAGGCACAATCTCATCAGTACAAACCGAAAACCGAACCTTTCCCCCTCCGAAAGAATTTAGCGAAAAAGCCCATATTAAAACTGCAAAAAAACTGGAAAGTATCCGAAAAAAAGCTGCAAAAAATCCGGTTGAGTTTTGGGAAGAACAGGCGCGTTCCCTTGATTGGTTCCGCCTATGGAACACTGCATTCAAATGGAAAAATCCGACTGCTGAGTGGTTCGGTGGCGGTAAAAT
Source organism: uncultured Chitinophagaceae bacterium (assembly GCA_964527785.1). Taxonomy (GTDB): domain Bacteria; phylum Bacteroidota; class Ignavibacteria; order Kapaibacteriales; family UBA961; genus JADJXV01. Next base: position 15,238 of record CAZGNO010000016.1, on the reverse strand, counting down.
TAATATTTCCTATAATTGTTTGGATCGTCATTTAACCACTTGGCGACGCAACAAAGCAGCGTTAATTTGGGAGGGCGAGCCGGAGGGTGAAGTGCGTACTCTTACCTATGCTCAACTTCACCATGAAGTATGCAAATGCGCGGGAGTATTGCGCTCTCTTGGCGTAAAAAAAAGTGACGTAGTAGCGATTTATATGGGTATGGTTCCTGAAGCGGTGATAGCAATGCTTGCTTGTGCAAGAATCGGTGCAACGCATAATGTGGTTTTCGGCGGGTTCTCGGCAGAAGCATTACGCGAACGTATTAACGACTCGAAGGCGGTAATGCTGATAACGCAAGACGGTGCATTTCGTCGGGGAACTACAGTCAATCTCAAGCAAGCTGCCGACGCAGCATTAGAGCAATGTCCTACAATACAGCATTCGCTTGTCCTGCGTCGTACAGGCGGGGAAGTGGTTATGAAAGCAGGGCGTGACCATTGGTGGCATGATTTGATGCGCGGAGCTACAGCCAATATTCCCGCAGAGCCGCTTGGCAGTGAACATCCGCATTTTATACTCTATACAAGCGGTTCGACAGGTAAACCAAAAGGTATTCTTCATACAACCGGCGGTTACCTGACTCATGTAACATATACTACCAAGGCGGTGTTCGATATTAAAGATGATGATTTGTATTTCTGTACTGCTGATATCGGCTGGGTGACCGGACATAGCTATATCGTCTATGGTCCGCTCGCCAATGGAGCAAGTGTGCTCATGTATGAGGGCGCGCCGAATTTCCCAGAACCGGATAGGTTTTGGGATATAATTGAACGTCACAAAGTAACGATATTCTATACTGCCCCTACAGCAATCCGCGCGTTCATTCGTTGCGGCGACGGCTACCCCCTCAATCATGATTTGTCGTCATTACGACTTATCGGAACCGTAGGCGAGCCGATAAATCCCGAAGCATGGATGTGGTATCGCTCTATGATTGGTAAAAATAAATGTCCGATAGTGGACACATGGTGGCAAACAGAAACAGGTGGAATTATGATTGCTCCTATTCCCGGGGCGACCGATACCAAACCCGGAAGTGCAACTCATGCGATCCCCGGAATTCTGGCTGACGTTGTCCGAAAGGACGGAACAAGTTGCAAGCCGAATGAAGGCGGACTCTTGGTGGTAAAACATCCGTGGCCCGGAATGGCTCGAACAATATTTGGCGACAAGGAGCGGTTCAAACAGACGTACTGGAGCAATTTCCCACCGACCGACAAGCATAAAGGGTGGTATTTTACCGGCGACGGTGCCCGCAAGGATAAAGACGGCTATTTCTGGATAATGGGTCGGGTGGATGACGTGGTAAATGTAAGTGGACATCGCCTCGGTACGGCTGAGGTTGAAAGTGCGCTTGTATCTCATCCGGAAGTAGCGGAAGCTGCTGTGGTTTCTAAACCCGATGAGTTGAAGGGGAATGCTCTCGTAGCGTTTGTTACTCTAAAGGCGAATGTTACGGCAAGTGACTTACAGAAGCTCAAAGAAGAGTTGCGTAATCACGTCGGTACGGAAATAGGGCATATAGCCAAACCAGATGAGATACGATTTACTGAAGGATTACCCAAAACGCGAAGCGGGAAGATAATGCGCCGTTTATTGCGCGAGATAGTATCCGGCGGGACAGTATCGGGAGATACGACAACGCTTGAGGATTTTTCTGTTTTGGAGAAATTGCGAGGGGATGAGGAATGAAAGTGATGTAACGTTTTGTAGAGATAGGCATTGTTCTATCTCTACATGGATTACACGTCTCTAAAACTGCATAATAAGCGAGATGTGATGTGCTACTCCACTGCCGGAAATTGCATCACCTGAAATAGCATATTCGATATTGAAAAGGAATGGAAGTGCTTCAATAGTAGGTTTCACAGAAAAGCCGCCGCCCCATTGCGTAAGGGGCATGAATTTATTCTTACCCAGTTTTTCACCGAACACTGCGCCGCCTGCCCGTACAGCAATAATGGGAATCGGCGAATATTCAGCACCTAAAAGCATGGTCGGGACATTGTCGTATTGGTTATAGACAGCATCAAGAGAAACAAGTACGTACTGTGTAGATGGCAATTTGACTGTCTCGGGTTCACCGCGAATTGTAGAACGGACTACATATTCTTCTTCATTTATTCCAATTTCGCTGGCAACACCTGCCCGTAGCGTAAACGGGATAATATCTTTTGTACCGGTAGCCGATTTCCAATCCATACGTCCGCCAATATTTTGAATCGCCATCCCAAATGTGAGAATATCAATGATATTGACTTTTGCTCCAAAATCGAAGGCAAATGCTTTGCCTTGCGTTCCGGAGCCGGTAAGTGCATTAAGAAGATACTTTGCATTAGCACCTACCGAAAAGAAATCGTTACGCCATGAGCCGCCTACAATAATATCATATTGCTCACCGGAGAATTTTCCGAGAGAATGTCCTTCAATATCAGTTGCTTGAAATGAGCCGTTATAGAAGGAATTAAGCCCCGCTGAAACGCCCCAATCACTACCGAGGGATTGAGCATAGCTTAATGATGCTTGAGTTCTTCCAAATTCTAGCGGAGAGGTCATCAGTGAAACTTGAGGTCGGTCGGGAAGGAACGCAGAAAAAGCTGGGTTGTAGAATAATCCTGTAGGTTCGTTTACAACAGCAGTATATGCACCGCCGAATCCTATAGCGCGAGCCCCAACCGGACGTTGCAGATATGATTCTGCAAAGCCGGAACTCGAAGATTGAGCGAACAAGACGGAACTTCCTCCGCTTGTCACAATCATTAGGGTAAATACTATGGCACGAAAAGTATTCATGCTTTATTTGGATAGATAAAATTTCTCTGCGAACCTAAAATTATCGCCTTGAACTACACAAATGTAAATACCGCTCGGAATTGCGGTAGCATTGATGTCATAAACCTTGCCTTCGCCTGCTTTTTCTCCGCCTTGATGGATATCAAGTACTTTTTTACCTAATAAATTATAGGCAGCTATTGTTAGATTTTGTTGGTCTTGAGCAAGATCAATCTCTACATGATAGGTGTCGTTCGAGCCGTATATTTTGACAATACGAGTACGTACACTGTCTGCAGCTTGTTTGCGTGTAACAGATGAAACGGTATCATACCGTTGGAGGAGATTACCTGTGGAATATTTTTTAGAGTAAGCCAGAAGTGTACTGCCTGATTTGGAATTATTAGCGAATTTCGATTCGAAACTCATACTCTCGGCATACACTGAAAGAAAACAGCTGATAAAAACTGTCAGAAAAAATACATACTTGAGGAAAAATTTGCTCATATAGTAACCCCCCGGTCAAATGCTTGTTTTTTTGAATTAAGTGATATTATCGGGAAAAGATGCCGATACTGAAACTAACTAATAGTCTATGATAACAAATATAGCAGAATATTGATAAATGCTTACTATTCTGTATTAATTACGACTAAAAAAGCCGTAATTTGCATTAATAATACCTACTCAATAATTACGCCACTATAGTATTGTTACATAACAGTATAATCTGTTGCAATAATTATGCCCTTTGGGATGAACTGGTAAAAATTCACAGATTTTAACAGCTCAGAGGCGGAAATCAGTCAAATCATACTAAATAAAACTTTCTGTCATCTTATATTACGACATAATGACACAACGCGAGATATATAAACTTGTTGAACGCCTCTTCTCGTACCAGTTCGAGAATGAATTGGATTTATTACGCGCTCTAGTTCGCTATTTTGTAGGACGTAAAGAACTCAATATCATTGGAGGGCGAGTTTGGGAACTTGATGCTGCAGAAGATGTGTATTCACTGCGCTACCAATTTGGTGAAGTAGATGTTATCCCTGACGACTATTCAATAAAAATTGCCGAGCAACCCGTATTTGCCCAACTCTCAGCACGCAGGACTGTTATCAATTATGAAACCGATACACTGCTGTTGGAAAAGGGGATTCATCTTTATTCTGCAACAGGTGTAGGTGAACTCATAAAGCGAGAAAGCGGGAAATTCTATAATTATGCTTTGGCATTCAATGGCGTTCATCTCAATCAAGAGTTTTTTGATATTTTGAGCGTAATCGGCAGTGCTGCAACCACAGCCCTTAGGAACTTGACTCGCCATGCTGAACAGGAAAAACTGAAAAGGGATCTGGATAAAGCATCCGAAATTCAGCGAGGACTTCTGCCTGATCATATGCTCACATTCTACGATTATCATGTTTTCGGTATTTCTTTGCCTGATAATATTGTAGGAGGGGATTATTTTGATTATCTCAAATCTCCCGAAGATGATGAGCGTGTAAGTATTGTTATCAGCGATGCTGCAAGCAAAGGACTTCCGGCTGCAATTCAAGCACTGTTTGTTTCGGGTGCTATTCGGATGGGTGCCGGCTACCATACAAAAATATCTTCGCTTATCTCACATCTCAATAAATTACTCTACGAAACATTTCCTTTTGAGCGGTTTGTTACATTGTTCTATTGCGAACTTACAAGTTCTCAAAATGGTTTGGTTCTGTTTGCTAATGCCGGACACTGTTCACCGTTGCATTATTCAGCGCAAACAGGGGAATCTCAATTGCTGAATCCTACCGGAGGGATTTTAGGGATTATTCCCGAACAAAAATTCAGAGTTGAGAATATTAATATGAACTTCGGGGATGTGCTGCTGCTATTCACTGACGGAATTTTGGAAGCGCAAGACAAGGACGGCAATTTATTTGGCTACCAACGGTTGGCTGATTTGTTAAAAAAATACAGTAGTGATGACGCCAAAACTCTGGCATATAGAATTATCGAGGCAACTCAGCTTTTCAGCACGGAAGCAATCTACAGCGACGATTCGACGGTGGTGGTAATAAAGCGTGAGAATCCCGCCAGCAAGACAGAATACTCCGTACCTACAGGAAATATAGAGGCAGATTCGTAGAAATCGTAACTATTCATTTGCTTGAAGGTTATTTGTATATTCAGGTGGCGAATATAATCTTGCCGTGATGATACGTAAATAATTTCTCAATTATTTGGACAATATTTAATGCAAAAATTGATTCTGTTTGGTTTTCTTGCTGTGGCAGGTATTCTAGGTTTACAAAGTTTTGGTAATGACGGTGGTACAAATCCATCAATTCAAGCTGATTCGGTTTGTTTTATGCGTGATGTTTTGCCAATTTTAAATTCAAATTGCGCGATGTCCAATTGCCACGATGCCATAAGCCACAAAGAAGGATTTACATTTACGACATACGCTGGTGTTATGAAGGGGGTAAAGGCAGGAAGCTCAACATCCAGCGAATTGTACAAGGAAATTGCAAATGATAAAATGCCGGAAAATCCATACACCAAGCTAACAGCAGCGCAAAAATTAACTATAAAGAATTGGATAGACCAAGGGGCAAAAAACTCCTCGTGCGAAACAATCGGGTGTGATTCGGTGAATGTTACTTTCAGTACCATCAAGCCGATTATTGCAAATAATTGCTTGGGATGTCATAGCGGGGCAACTGCACAGGCAGGGATTGACCTTTCGACCGATCAAAATATTGACGATATGAAAGAAACGATACTCTGTACGATCATTCAGGCGTCATATTGCAAGCCAATGCCTTACAATGGACTTAAATTGACAAATTGTGAAAAAGGCATGATAAACCGTTGGGTGGAATTATCCTCTACGGGCAATATTCAAAACGGTGACCCGATTGTACAGGCATTCAACATCACTCCAAATACTGTAAAAGATGGTGCAGTTATTCGTTTCCGATTGGAAAAACGACAAACAATCGCGATGTCACTCTATGGTTATGACGGGAAGAAAATTCGGATAATTTCAACCGGTGATTATTCGGAAGGGCAACATGAATTACAATTTGAAGCCGGTAATCTGCCTGCAGGAGTATATTTTGTGAGAATCGAAGCAGGAGGCACAATTCAATCCTTGATGTTCACACATTAATTGTTAAATTGAATGATGTAATCAAAAACCGTTACGCTAAAATAGCATAACGGTTTTTTTATGATGGTAAACTGAGGTAAATTTGCATGAATGATGTAGGAGCATCAAGAATATGAGTCCAAACTCCGTCATTCATCATTTCCATCGCAACCGTATATTATTATGACTCTTGTTTTTCGCCGGATATACTTTTTGTTTGTTGTATTATCGGTATGTATCATGCCGTTTTATAGAGGTACGGCAGGAGTACAGCAGTCAAATTATAAGATTCTTGATTCCCTTTCACGCCTTGCCGGAGAAAACATTACATCATTCTTGAACCGTCAATCAATAGATTCATGCGGACTCTTGCTGACGATTCATCCTGCTGCATGGTTAATCAGACAAGAACTGGTGTCGTCGAAGAAAATTGGGTTTTTGGATGGGAATTCATCTCAAAAATATCTCGCCGAGATTCAGATTCAGGATTGCGCAGTTCGTTATTTCATCTATAGTGATTCCGGCGATTCGTTGGTACGAGAGGCGCAACTGCTTACCAAAGGAATTTTTCATAAAGCGGGTGCTTTGATAGAAATACCACAATTCTCAGCCGTTATTCGCGATACAATTGCCCGTGATGATATTCCAATTGTTGAAATTCCTGCCTATCCGTTTACTAAAGCACCAATTCCGGAACAGCCCAAAGGGTTCTTTGTCGAAATTGCCGAGCCGGTGCTTTTCGTTGCAGCAGCAGCCGTTACAGTCCTGCTGTTATTCACGGTTCGCTCGCAGTAATCTGACAAGAGACAACCTAAAACGTCAGTTGGTACTGCAAACTCGCTTGATATTCCCGAAAAGAAGGATTACCGGAAACCGCCTGTGCATAATCATAGTTATTGGAATTGACTGTCAGAATTAACGATGACGATGAAGTAAGCCGGTATGCGGCTGTTAAACGTCCGATTATCTGATTGTCTTGTCCGATTGTCTGCACAAAACTATACCCGCCTGTCAGTGATACTGTCAATGAATTATCGAAGTAACTGTTGCTGACGGTTTCCGAAAGGTTTAGTGCTTTTGTATTGATAAATGTTGTGAAAATTGACGTATAAAAGACACTTGATGTAAAGCTGAGCGCGTGTTCTATGGAAAGTGTGTGCACAAAAGACCATAATATTGTGCTGCTGTTCGTACTGACCGATGTGAAAATATTTTTATCGTCCATGTCTTGATACGAAAACGATGCAGAAAGTGCATGATTGGCACCCCAACCCGAAAAATTCCAACGAGGGGATACCGAAAGCATTTGAAAAATATTCTGAACACGCATAGTATCGTTTACATGAGTTGATCTCAAACCGTAATTTGAATATTGAAGATCTAAACCGACATTATCCAAAATCTGAGCAGAAGTCAGAAACGAACCGATGATTCTCTGTGTTGATGACAGACGTGTATTCCGCAGATTATTAAGGCGGATACCAAATGACCCGCGCATGAGAAGTTTGCTGTCAAACAGACGGACGGTAGGAGCAACGGTTGTTTCAAGAATGTCGTTCTGAAGCTGTACATACCCCAGTGAAACGTAGCCCGGACCAATCCATTGTGCATTTAATTTTACATTCCACATTGCATCGGGTGTAATAAGAACCGATAGCTTTGCTGCACCGTCCACCTGTGAAGAATATCGGGGCGTAAACAGATAATGGGGAATTTTCGGTATACCGTTCCCCGAAAGTTCAGGGGCAAGGATATCATTGGAAAAGGCGGAGGCGCCGATTTCACCTTTTAAGGTAATTTTTCGTGAAAAGGGCAGTCCAAAATTGAGTGTAACAGCAAGATTCTCTGTCGGGAGTGGTGATAACGAGTCAATTGTAAGCGATGCAACCTCATCTTTTGCTTGAATTGCATTTAGATGTACAAAATAATCATTCTCGTCGCCATAGCCGAGTTTAAGTGCAGAAAGTGTCCGTTTGAATTCACCGGGGAATCCTGCTGCCGAATCCTTTGCGCGTGATTGACGCGCTATTCCATAGAGTGCAGCAATCCGAAAATCACCCGGATTTGCCTCGAAGCCGCCGCCAAGCATCCGAACATCTCCAAAAGAAAGTTCAGAATATTTTGTTGAGAAATATCCTGCATGAACAGTCAGCCAACCGAATTTAGGGCTCATTCCGAACTGATTGAACGGCTGTTGAAAACCTATACCACTTGTTGCAGCGTAAATTTCAAAAGGAATTTCGAGTTTATCCCAAAAGGTAAGATTTGCCTTGAAAATAGCACGTGCAGATAACGGCGGCATACGGGGTTTCCATAATGAATCTTGGCTTGAGGAGGTGTATCCGTCTACCGAAAGATAGGTTGCACCGTGAAAGGTAACGGATTCTTGGGCGCGCACGACATTGCCGCACATAAGTAATACGGTCAGTGTAGGTAAAATCCTAAAAAGTAGTGCGGCTGAACCCATTGATTAGTAAAACGTAAGCGGTAAAAATTATGTTCGATAATAGTATAAGATGGATAAAACCTTCAATTACTTACAGTATTATTTCTGCGTTAGACTATCCTTGCCATTGCTTAATAGTTTTCCGGTTGCAAATTTGGAGATGATATTTCAGAAAAATATCAACAAAAAATACTAGTGCCAATAATGAAAGTAATAATTTCAGTGGATAGTATTTTTCATAAACCTTCCCCAAACTTACGAAGAAACAAGTAAATGAAATGCCTGTGATGCTTTTTTCCTGTTTGTCTGATATTTATACTAGGACGCACTCCTAATTATAGAAACGAATGTTCGTAAAAGCACATTGAAAGGAGGTGTGAACTACATGGTTGAATGTGTGTAGGGTTTCTATCAAAACTGCTCAGCCGATAACCCGTAAATTTTCCGTAAATTGCCATTGTATTTTGTACAAATTTAGTATCTAAATAATGTCCTCCTCACTCATTAATCTAGAATCCTTACTCGAACTGAGCGCGCGCCTCAACGAATCGAGTGATGAAGATTTTATCTTGAATTCCGCACTCCTTACCTTGATGGGGAAACTTCGTATTGTTCGAGCGAGCGTATTGCTCCCAAACTCCGAACAAACTGAATATAATGTAGCTCTGGCAAAAGGTCGTACCTCTGTTTCATCATTAGATTTTTTTCACGTGAATACGTTCCGTGAGCTTGGTGATAATGATGGTGAAGTGTCTCTTAGAGAAAATAATTATCATTATGTAATGCCGCTTCGTAATCAAACAACACTCTTGGCTGCAATATGTCTTGGTAAGCCGTTCGGTTTGGATTTTTCAGACGAAGAGCAACATTACGCTTCACTTGTGAGCGTGGTTGCAGCGAATGCACTCCAAAACGCACGTTCGATACAGTCACTTTTGCGTTCCAGAACGCAGATTGAGCAGAGAAACCAGCTTGTTACTGCGATGTTTGAAATGAGCCGTGAGTTTAGCACGCTTCTTTCGCGCGAACAGATTATCAAGCTGTTCTCGTATCGTTTGATGGGGCAAACAATGGTCAGTAGATTCTCGATGTTTATACTCAAAGATGGTATTTTCGAACCGATTATCCACCGTTTGGGAGTGGAAATTTCTCAGGAATATCTTCGGGAGTTTGCAGGAATACAACAGCCGACAATAACTCAATATATTCCTTCAAGTGAAGAAATCAAGGAGTTCACTGCTACTCACGGAATAAATGTAATTTCACAGATGATGATTCAAGGCGAGGTGAAGGGAGTGCTGGTAGTCGGTAAAAAACTGCATGGCGGTTTGTTTTTCCGTGACGATATTTCATTTATTGAAGCACTTGGTAATACTGCATTGGCAGCTCTCGAAAATGCTCGGTTATTCCAAGAGGAGGTGAATAAAAAGCGACTTGAAGGTGAAATTGCATTGGCACACGATATCCAAACAAAACTGCTACCCGAAAAGATTCCTCATTTTAACGGATTCGATTTAGCAGCAGTGAGCATTTCATCAAAACAGGTAGGTGGGGATTATTATGATTTTATTCGATTATGTGATTCTGAAATGCTCGTTGCCATTGCCGATGTTTCCGGTAAGGGAATGCCGGCTTCGCTTTTAATGGCAAATGTACAGGCAGCATTAAGGGCACTTGCACCACTCCGGCTTGAATTGACTGATTTGACGGAGCGTATTAATGCAATTGTGTATCAAAATACCGGTGCCGATAAATTCATCACTTTCTTTTGCGGGATAATTAACAGCACCGATTCAACATTTAGATATGTGAATGCCGGTCATAACCCGCCGATGCTTCTGCGTTCGGACGGCACAGTAATCGAACTAAAGGAAGGCGGAATAATACTTGGAATTTTAGATTTCACACCACCCTATAAGCAAGGTACAGTTTCGCTTCATGCGGGTGATGTGCTCTTGCTTTATACAGACGGTGTTTCAGAAGCTATGAACCTCCACAACGAAGAGTTTTCAGAGCAGCGTACCTGCGCTGTATTACAAGAAAACGCGCTCGAATCAGCGAGTTTAGTCGTTGAAAATATAATTCAAGCGGTACAATCTCATGCGGGCGATGCTCCGCAATCTGATGATATTACGTTGGCTGTGGTGAAGAAGTGCTGAGTTTTTTTAGAATGGTTTATTGAAGGTGAATAAAAAAACAGATTGGTGAAGATTTACATGATAGAATTAATTGAGTATCTTGTATCAAAGTGATATTTCCAAAAACACGAATTTTTATGCATCGCGAGTCGAAAGATATTGGTAATTTTGCACCAATCTGACGGTGAACGTTTACTTTTTACGATGATATTAACTAATTATTTCAAATTTTAGGTGTTGTATGGAATTATTTACTTCTCGACTGATGCAAATGTTGCCGGGGCTTCGTGCTGACCGAGCGGCTTTAATGAAAGAACATGGCGATGTTCAAATTGCAACTGTTGCAATTGAACAAGTTCTCGGTGGTATGCGTGCCGTTCCTGCCTTACTTTGTGAAACCTCCTCAGTCTCTGCCGACGAAGGTCTGCGAATCCGCAATATTCCTATTCTAGAGCTGACCGATGCAACACCGGAAGATATTTTTTTTCTATTATGCACCGGCTCAAAACCTACTCCTGACGAGCACGATGAAATAAAGCACGCTTTTTCAAAAAAAGCGACTGTACCCGATTATATATGGGATGTATTGAATGCAATGCCGAAAGACTCACACCCTATGGTGATGTTGAGCGTCGGGGTGATGGCTCTCGAGCGTGAATCAAAATATCGTAAAGTATATGAAGAAGGCGGCTCGAAAGATGCTTTGTGGCAAGCTACTGTTGATGATTCGATCACACTTCTGAGCGGGATTTCGACAATTGCTGCCGGAATCTATCGTATTCGTTTTGGCAAAGGTGCGCCGATTGCTCCAAAAGCCGGGCTTGACTGGAGTTCAAATTTCGCACATATGCTCGGTGTCTCTGATGATGAAAGTTTCCGTGATTTAATACGCTTGTATCTTGTACTCCATAGCGACCACGAAGGTGGTAACGTGAGTGCGATGACCTCTCATGTTGTAAGCTCGGCTTTGTCGGATGTGTTCTATTCGGTGAGTGCCGGATTGAACGGTTTGGCGGGTCCGCTTCACGGCTTGGCAAATCAAGAATGTTTGCGTTTTATATTGGATTTGAAACAAGAATTTAATGGTGTGCCGACCGATGAACAGCTTCGTGAATACACATGGAAACGTCTAAGCAGCGGACAGGTGATCCCTGGATACGGTCATGCAGTTTTGCGTGTAACCGATCCGCGTTTTACGGCTTTCCATCAGTTTGCCGAAGAGCATAAACTTCAAGATGATACAATTCAAATCATGCAAAAATTATTCAGAATTGTTCCCGAAGTTCTCAAGGAGCAAGGCAAAGCAAAAAATCCATGGCCTAATGTGGATGCTGCATCGGGCTCACTTCTTCACTATTACGGCTTACAAGAGTTTGAATTCTATACAGTGATGTTCGGAGTTTCGAGAGCAATGGGTATTTGCTCGCAGATTCTGTTCCATCGTATGTTCGGCTCACCGATTGTGCGCCCTAAGTCAATGACACTCGCAGAGATCAAAAAATTAGCGGGAATGTAATGAAATACCATTCTCTTATGAAATAAAAAAAGCTCCATATCCGAAGGTATGGAGCTTCTTTTTCATCAGAGAGTGTGAACCCTACTGGACTCGAACCAGTGACCTTTACCATGTCAAGGTAACGCTCTAACCAACTGAGCTAAGGATTCATGTGTCGGAAACAGAATACGAAGATAAGGTGAAAACGCCAATTATCAAAAAGTATTTTTAGTGGCGCAGGTAGTTTGTCAGTATTATTTGGACAAGTGAGATTTCAACATATAAATTATTTGAATGTCTTAACAATATGTAAAATAAAATATTTACGTATGATTGTCATTCAGAGGGAGTCTTCGACCGAAGAATCTCAGTTTAAGCGATTCTTGAGAACTGACATCTTATATTGAGAATCACTTAGTGAAGAACTTACTATAGGAATTGTAAAACTTTTTGTTAGAAGGTATTTAATCCTCAAAGGCATTCTAAACTGAGATTCTTCAGTCGAAGACTCCTTCTGAATGACAGATGAGGAAATTCTTATTGGCTCCTCTTTCAATCAATCAGTATTTTCGTCATGTCGGTTGTTACAACCGACATGACGAAATATCAAATACTGTAAGATGTCAGTTGTAACAACTGACAGGACGGTGAATCCGAAGGATTCAAATGTTTATAGAAGAGTCAATACAAGACCGATACGACCCCTACAGGGTCGTATGTCAATATATATGTAATTATGCTATAAACATATAATCCCTTCAGGATTAAGAAGAATTTATATAGTTGATTAGTTTTTCCTCTTTTAGTCAAAAAAAATAAATCTGTATTGTTTCACATTTTTTCAAAATATATGGTTATTTGGTTAATATTTGGCTTGGGCGCATTGTCGCTGTTGGTGGCATTTATGTACTCGCGTATGGTTAGCTCCGTTTCGATTGAAAAAGGTGCTGAATCACCGCAAGAGGTAGCAAAACTCACGGAGATTTCTGATGCAATTGCCGAAGGAGCAATGGCATTCTTGAAGCGCGAGTATCGTATTCTTGCACTGTTTATGGTATTGTTTGCAATTATTATTGCTCTCACTGTAAATGATGCGAATACGAATATTTCAACAGGAATGTACTCTGCTGCCAGCTTCTTGATTGGTGCAGGAATTTCGGTAGCTGCGGGCTACATCGGGATGAAAATCGCTACCAAAGGAAATGTGCGTACTGCTGCTGCAGCGAGAATTTCACTTGCCGAATCATTCGGAATTGCCTTTAAGTCGGGAGTTGTGATGGGATTCGGACTTACCGGTCTTGCAATTGTAGGGATGATGCTTGTGTATATGGGATTGGATGCTCTTTTGCCCGGTATTGAAACCCATATTCTTATGGAAATTCTTTCAGGATTTGCTTTGGGCGGTTCATCGGTAGCATTATTTGCTCGTGTCGGTGGCGGTATTTATACCAAAGCTGCTGATGTTGGTGCTGACCTTGTAGGCAAAGTGGAAGCAGGAATTCCCGAAGATGATCCGCGTAACCCTGCCGTTATTGCCGATAACGTGGGTGATAATGTGGGTGATATTGCAGGTATGGGTGCCGACTTGTTCGGTTCGGTAGCTGAAAGTACATGCGCTGCGATGGTTATCGGTGCGGCTGCATTTACATTGCTTCCTGACAATACCCGTCTTTCGGCATTGCTTTTCCCGCTTTTTGTCAGTGGCGTCGGAATTGTTGCAAGTTTGATTTCTCTCTTCTTTATCAAACCGAAAACCGAAGAAAAAGTGGAAGGTGCGCTCAAAACAGCGCTTGTTCTTTCTACACTTCTTATGCTTGTAGGGCTATACTATCCGACAATGATGATGATACCCGAATCATTTGTTATCGGAACGAAAGAGTATCACAACAGCGGTGTATTTATCTGTCTTGCAGCAGGATTGATTTCCGGTTTGCTTATCGGACTTATTACTGAATATTTCACTTCACACAGATTCAAACCTGTCCGTGAAGTTGCCGATGCTTCCAAAACAGGAGCGGCTACCAATATTATTTATGGTTTATCACTGGGTTATAACAGTAGTGTTATGCCGATGCTTTTGATGGCGATAACTGTTGTGATTGGTTTTTCTTTTGCAGGTATGTACGGTATTGCAATGGCAGCTATCGGTATGCTCGGAACAATTGCAGTAGGTCTTACCATTGATGCGTATGGTCCGGTTTCGGATAATGCAGGTGGCATTGCCGAAATGGCGGGTATGGGCAAGGACATTCGCAAACGTACAGATGCTTTGGATGCAGCCGGTAATACAACGGCAGCTATCGGAAAAGGTTTTGCTATCGGTTCGGCTGCATTGACGTCACTTGCTCTTACGGCAGCTTTCCTTACACGGGCAAATCTTCCTGAAATTAATATGCTTAATCCTGAAGTAATGGCTGGATTATTTGTCGGTGCATCACTTCCATTTGCATTTTCGGCAATGACTATGCGCGCGGTTGGTAAGGCGGCATTTGAAATGATTGAAGAAGTACGCCGCCAGTTCCGTACCATCCCCGGTTTATTACAAGGGACAGCCCGTGCTGACTACGCAACATGCGTTGATATTTCTACAAAAGCATCACTTCGTCAAATGGTTGCTCCCGGTATTTTGGTTATTGCATCTCCGCTTATCATCGGGTTTCTATTCGGTGTTCAGATGCTTGCCGGAATGTTAATCGGTGCGTTGATTGTGGGCGTGATGCTTGCTATTTCGATGGCTAATTCAGGTGGTGCTTGGGATAATGCAAAGAAATACATCGAAACCGGTCAGCTTGGCGGTAAAGGTTCTGATACGCACAAAGCGGCAGTTGTAGGTGATACGGTGGGTGATCCGTTCAAGGATACTTCCGGTCCGGCGCTGAATATCCTGATTAAACTTATGGCTATCATTTCGCTTGTATTCGTGCCGTTCTTTATGAATCACGGCGGTTGGCTTACGAAGATGTTTAAGTAAACATCCGTTGATGTGTTGGTAAATGAAAAGCCGCTTTCCTGATTGGGGAAGCGGTTTTTTTAATCAACTGTAAATATTTAATAGACTTTATATAATTATGCCGTATTCAAGTAACAAGTGACTTGACTTGGAAAGCAAATGCAATAACCTATTTGACCTAAATCTCATTAAAGATTTAATAACTGATGTTACGCAAGATTATATTGATTAGACCTTATCAACAACAAA